>JANWZO010000006.1 GCA_025054615.1 Kiritimatiellia bacterium | reverse complement strand
CACCAGATTCCCGCCGGGTGTTTCCACCACCAAGTGGAAGTGATTCGCCATCAGGCAGAACGCGTGCACCTCCCAACCCGTCTTTTCGCACACTTCACCCAGCGCGATAAGGAACTCTTCCCGATCCTGGTCATCCCAGAATATGGGTTCCCGCCGATCCCCGCGATTCATCACATGATAGATCGCCCCCGGATATTCTACTCGTATCTTCCGCGCCATACTTGAGGGCCCTATCCGGCTGCTCGCGAGTAGTCAATACCAAGAACTGACCCCTTTACCAAGAACTGACCCCTTTACTATTCCGCAGTTTATGCCGGGCGATCGCCACCGCTAAGAACGAAGAAAAGAAATGTCAATACTGAATGTTTAGAGTCTGACCCCGCCCCGCCCGAAGGCGAGGTCATCTGGACGAATGCGATACATTTCCCAAACTGGCCGAATGACTTAAACATTACGAATCGAGATGTGGTATTAGCCGAAATATCCCTCCTCGATACGCCTTCCTACTGCGATCCGACCGAGAACGATTTCGGCAAGTTTCCCAGCTTCCCAGGGGGCCTTTTTGTTTATTTTAAGGCGTCCTCCGGCGTGTCATACCCCGAGCCACTTTTTGTGATCGACTGGCATGGCACCACAGGATTTCGCTTCAGGTAATCCATCCGTTAAAACGCTTGATTCTCAAATCGATGAGAACATTTCTCAAAATGCGTGCAACAATACTTAAAAAATACGAGCGGAAAACTGGTGGGCGGTGAGGGATTTGAACCCCCGACCCCCTCGGTGTAAACGAGATGCTCTGACCGCTGAGCTAACCGCCCTTTGTGTAGCCACGATAGCTCGCCTGATTACCGCGTCAACCCCCCGATTCGAGCTATTCCTCAAAGGCTGACGAGATGCAGACGGCTCATTCGCCAGCAGAAATTCAACCGCTAATTTCGAGAGGGCGAGGAGCCAGAGACAGTATTTTCCGAGCGCATTTCAGATGGTTCGCTATTCTCGATGAGGCGCGTTTGATACGATGCAACACGATTTGCCGGACAGGGTTGGTCTGCTGGCGGATGGTCAACATCGGCCGCAGGGTCTGCCAGTTATTGATGAGGTCGCGTTGATGAATTCAGTTTTTTACAAAGGGCTTGAGGTGGTCTTGATTCCATTCCACGACAATGTCTTCTACGTAATGCTGCGCGGGGGAGAGGCCGTTGTCGTCGATCCGGCCGCCTCGGAACCGGTGAGTTCGATCTTGAGGGCGCGAAATGTACGACTTACTGGCGTGCTTATCACGCATCGCGACCCAGACCATGTTGCGGGCGTCGAGGCCTTGGTCGGGTCCGGCGTGCCCATTCGATGGCCGGCCGGTCGCGATGAATCATGGACCTGGCAGGGATTGGAGATTCGAGCGATCGATACTCCAGGGCACCGGCGGGAGCATACCGCCTATTATCTGCCCGATCCGGAACCTGGGTTGTTGTTCTCCGGCGATTGCCTGTTTGCAGGAGGATGTGGTCGGTTGTTTGGTCTGCCGCCGGAACTCATGTTCACTTCTCTTCAACGGTTGGCGGCGCTACCCGGATCCACTCACGTGTATTGTGGCCATGACTACCTCGCGGAGAACATGCGTTTCGCCGCCACCGTGGATCCGTCCAATCCTGACGTGGAACGGCGTAGACAGGACGCTCTAGCTGCTCGAAGTACCGGCAAGATTCTGCTGCCCACAACGATCGAAATCGAAAAGAAAACGAATCCCTTTTTACGTGCGCAAAGCGTCGAGGAGTTTGCCATTCTGCGAAAGAAGAAGGATCAGTTTGGCTGAAAATTGAATTTCATGTTCGCCAATGAAACATACGCCGAGGAATGCCAAAGAATGAGTAGCGGAGCTGATTCGGAAAGCACGATCCCATTTCGATTCGGGCCGCGGCAGCAGGCAGCCATCGCGGCGGCGCTGACGTTGCTCGCCGTGGCCGCGATAACCTTCGTTCTCTTTCACCTTTTCAGGCTTCTCGTCAAGTTTGTGGTCTTTTTTTCGCCCGTGATCTCGCCGCTTGCAGCGGCCGCGATTTTGTCGGTCATATTGAAACCGGCTTATGACCTGCTGCTCGGCCGGGTCAGATACCCCTGGCTTGCGGCAACGCTTTTGTTTGCGGTCCTTGGGGCAACGGTTTTGGCGGTGCTTTGGGCGTTCGGGACGATGGCGATGACGCAGGTGCGCATGCTGGCCGAACAGTTGCCACGGTGGGTGGACGTTGTGGTAGATCGGGTTGAGGTCTGGCTTCCCTGGCTATCGGAAATATGGGCAAAAGAGGGTGATGAGGTGCGCAGTGAACTGCGCGAGCACGGCGGTTGGATTGCGGAGAGGCTTTGGGGCGCAGCTCGAGGCGCCGCGGAGGCGGGAGCCGGTTTGTTTGGGCGGATCGCCGGTCTTGCGGGATGGATGGCGTTTCCGGTGTACGTCTTTTTCATGCTGACCGGGACCGGCTTTTCGGTGGATTCGCTGCGGGGTTTGCTGCCGTTTTTGAAGGAGGAGACCCGGGAGGATGTGATCTATTTGTGCCGAGAGTTCGCGGCAATTTTGGTCGCTTTTTTTCGCGGGCAGATCGTCATTGCCCTCGCGCAGGCCCTCCTCTTTGCAGCGGGCTTTTCGATGGTGGGTCTGCAATTTGGCATCGCGATTGGATTGACGCTGGGCCTGCTGAACGTTGTCCCGTATCTCGGAAATGTGGTGGGTCTGGCCGTTGCGATACCGCTTGCCCTTTTTCAGCCGGGCGGCGGGTGGTTGCTGCTTGCCAGCGTTCTTGCCGTGTTCGCGGTGGTTCAACTGCTTGAAGGCTATGTACTGACGCCCCGGATTATGGGACGGCGCACAGGGTTGCATCCGGCGGCGGTCATCTTTTCGCTTTTTTTCTGGGGCACGGCGTTTGATGGTGTTTTAGGCATGATTCTCGGAATTCCCCTGACCGCATTTCTCGTTGTGTTCTGGAGGCTTCTGAAGGCAAAGTACCTCAAACCCATGATCTGAGCCGGCGCTCCGGCCGGGTAATTGGGAGATCAGCACGCATGAGTAAACCTCGTTTGATCGGGCTGGTCCTTATCGGACTGGCGGCTTGGATTGCCGTGCTAAACCAGGGATCGGTAAAGCTGAATCTGCTGGTGGCCCACGTGTCCGTGACCGAATCGATATTGATCCTTGCCAGTGTGGCCGTTGGCGTAATCATTGGATTGCTCGTGAAATGAGCTCATGAACATTTCGAATCTTCCTCAACGGGTTTGCGATTTGTTGGCGCGGGGCGTTCACATGCCGAATCCGGCGTCTGTTCATGTGGATGACTCCATCGTCCCGCAGCGGATCGCTCCGGATGTGGTTATCCACCCGGGGTGCCGGTTGAGCGGTGGGCGAACGAGCATCGGTCCCGGTTGCAAAATCGGGGCCGAGGCGCCGGTGACGCTGGAGGATTCCCAACTTGGCGCAGGCGTCGAAATACGGGGTGGATACATTTCGGGGGCCGTGTTCCTCGATGGAGCGAGCCTGGGGAGCGGGGCCCATGTCCGCCCCGGCACGCTGCTGGAGGAGCAGGCGAGCGGGGCGCATGCGGTGGGGTTGAAGCAGACGATCCTCATGCCGTATGTGACGTTGGGCAGCCTGATCAATTTCTGCGATGTGCTGATGGCGGGGGGTACGAGCCGAAAAAACCACGGAGAAGTCGGCTCGTCGTTTGTCCATTTCAACTTTACGCCGCATCAGGACAAAGCGACGCCCTCATTGATTGGTGATGTTCCCCGGGGGGTGTTTTTGGATCAAAAACCGATATTTCTTGGCGGGCAGGGCGGTCTGGTCGGCCCGTCGCGGATTGGATACGGGTGTGTGACTCCGGCGGGCACGGTCTTTCGCGGGGATGCGCCTGGGGAGGATCTGCTCTTGATCTCGCCGGCGCCACCCGCCGGCGCCCGGCCCTACCAAACCGGCGTTTATCGCGGGTCCGGACGAATCCTGAAGAACAATCTGATCTATCTGGGGAACATCCGCGCTCTTTTGGCTTGGTATCGTCATGTTCGCGTCCGATTCATGTCGGGTTTTTACACGCGCTTTTGTTGGGAGGGCGCCGTGGCGCAGCTTGCCTCCGTTGAGCAGGAGCGGTTCAAGCGTTTGGAAGAGTGGGTTGGAAAGCTTCGGGCATCGGCCGAGGCGCTCCGGGAACGCGGCGACACGGCCGAGGCCGAGGTTCAGGAGTCGATCGTGAATCGATGGCCTCGGATTCGGGAGCGATTGCTGACCTCCTTTGATGACAGCCGCTTGCGCGAGGCGTTTCTGCAGGCCGCTGATGGGGCGCTGGGCACGGCGTCCTACATCGATTGGGCGCCCAACTTGCCTGACACTGCAAAAGCCGCCGGCAGAGCCTGGTTGCAGGCGATTGTGGATGCAACGGCCTCGGCCGCCGCGGAGCCCTGACTCCCGCAACGCAACAGGAGGATCCTGGCTATGGGACGATTGTTTGGCACGGACGGCATTCGCGGGGTTGCCAATCAGCCTCCGATGACCGCCGAGATGGCGATGGAAATCGGGCGGGCGATCGCGCACGTTTGCAAGCAGGGGGCGGAGCGGCGCCATCAGGTCCTGATCGGGAAGGACACGCGAATCAGCGGGTACATGCTCGAGAGCGCGCTTACCGCCGGAATCTGCTCAATGGGCGTCGACGTGCTGCTCGTGGGGCCGATGCCAACGCCCGGCATCGCCTTCATCACCCGAAGCATGCGCGCCGATGCCGGCGTGGTCATCTCGGCGTCGCACAACCCCTATCCGGACAACGGAATCAAAATTTTCAGCCGCTCGGGCTACAAGTTGCCGGACGCTGAGGAACAGGCGATTGAAGAGCTGATTTTTTCCGGAAAAATCCGGGATATTCGTCCGACCGCCGCGGAAATTGGGAAGGTGCGCCGGATCGATGACGCGCTTGGCCGCTACATTGTCTTTTGCAAGAACACATTCCCGGAATCTCTCAGCCTCGAGGGGCTCAAACTTGTGGTGGATTGCGCCAACGGCGCGACCTACCGGGTTGCGCCGATTATTTTCCGCGAACTGGGCGCAGATGTGGTGGCCCTGCACTGCGAACCCAACGGCACCAACATCAATGATCACTGCGGCTCGCAACACACGGAGTCCTTACGTGCCAAGGTTCTCGAAATCGGCGCGGATGCCGGGTTCGCTTTTGACGGCGACGGCGACCGGCTGATCGCGGTGGACGAAAAGGGGAATGAGCTCTCGGGCGATCATATCCTTCTGATTTGCGCGAAGGCCCTCAAAGAGGAGGGGAAGCTGGCCGGCAACCGGATCGTCACGACGGTGATGGCGAATTACGGACTGTTTGTCGCAGCGAGGCAGCTCGGCATTGAGGCCGCCGTCGCGCCGGTGGGCGACCGCTATGTGTTGGAAATGATGCAGTCAACGGGCGCGGTCATCGGTGGAGAGACATCGGGCCACATGATTTTTCTCAACCATCATACGACCGGCGACGGTCTGATCTCGGCGCTTCAACTGCTGGCCGTTCTATGCCGCAGCGGGCGGAGGTTGTCCGAGCTGGCGTCAATTATGACGGTGACGCCGCAGCGGCTGATCAACGTCGAAGTCCATTCAAAGCCCGACCTATCCACGTTGGCTCCCGTCCAAAAGGCGATCGCGGAAGCGGAGGCGGAGCTTCGGGAGCAGGGGCGCGTGCTCGTGCGCTATTCCGGTACGCAAATGATGTGCCGCGTGATGGTCGAAGGCCCGACGGAGGAGGTCACCGAACGCCTCACGCGGTCAATTGCCGAGGTCGTCCGCCAATGCATTGGCGCCTGATCGCAGCGTTTGCTGCCGGCTTGGCCCTGGAACGTGTGGAGGCGAAACGGCCGGATGGGTTCGACGCAGGCTTCTTAGCCTCCCGCCATGAGGACGCGCACGGAGATGTGCGCCTGAAGATGATCGGCCCTTTTTTCGAGGTGGCACAGTCCACTCAGGGCTGGCGTCTGGTGGCGGTTCGGCCCTTTTACAGCTCGTTGGAGGATCCCACCGGAGGCCGCGAGCGGGAGGATTTTTTGTGGCCGTTGGCGACGCGGCGAGAAATCGGCTCCGAGGAGTCGTCCCGCTATTTGGTCTTTTTTCATTTCAAACACGGCCCGGAGAAGCCTGACCGCCGATATCGGTTTTGGCTGCTTCCGTTTTATTTCGAGGGCCGGGACGCGTCGGGCATCCACTACCGCGCCGTTTTCCCGCTCGGCGGGACGATCCGCGAATTTCTCGGCCGCGACGAGATTCGATTTGTGCTGTTCCCCATTCGGTCCACAAGCCGGTTGAACGACCTTCGCACAAGTAACTGGCTCTGGCCGCTAATTTCGGAAACGGAAGGGCAGGGCGTTCACCGCGCCCGCGTTTTTCCCCTGTATGGCCGGTCGGTCCGGGAAGGCGCCTACGATAAGCTCTTTGTGCTTTGGCCGTTTTACACCCAGGTGCGGTATGAGTATCCGGGCAGCCGGGGCTCGGGCTTTATCCTGTTTCCTCTCTATGGGCACATCAAGCTGGAGGACCAGGAGACCTGGTGGCTGATTCCGCCTTTTTTCCGGTACACGAGGGGCGAAAAAATGAACCGTGTGTATATGCCCTGGCCTTTTATACAGCGGGATACCGGCGAGACCGAGCGCCTTGTCGTGTGGCCGCTCTATGGCTATCGCAAGTACGAAGGAAACCAGCGAGTGTTCATCGCGTGGCCGATTGTTTGGCATGAGCGAAATCAACGGGGAACGGAACAACGCGAAGCGTGGATGGTCGTTCCGTTTTATTTTCATTCGGTCACGGCCGAAGCGGGCGCGCCGCCCCGAAAGCGCTACGTCAAATTTTGGCCATTCTTTTCGTATCGACGGGATGGAAACGCGTCCAAGTTTCGGATGTTGGAATTGTGGCCCTTGGCCGACAACGGGGCGGTCGAACGAAATTGGGCGCCGCTGTGGACCCTGTATTCGTCGGTCCGGGTCGGCGAAAACGTGGATCGCGAACTTCTGTGGGGCTTCCACCGGGACCATCGCCGAGGCGCTGCGGAACGCTTATGGACACTGTTCCCCGTCTGGGAATGGCACCGGAGTTCCGCCGGCGCCTCGTGGGAGCTGCTGGAGGGGTTACTCGGCCGGGAGCGCACGAATTCCGGTGCGAGGTGGCGTGTGCTATATTTTTGGGGTTTTGAGGCGGAATCGGAGGATAGCCAGCCATAATCACGCGAGAGCCAGAATTTTTTGATCCGCCGCTGAACCCGTTCGCCGCAATGGGGCGGAAGGTCCTCATGAACCTTCGCGGGCTCGGACAGGCGATCCTGATGCTGCTGGAGGCCATCCTCTATATTCCCCGCGCTCTGGACCGCCGATCCCGCCACGAGCTGATCTATCAGATGTATGTGGCCGGCATTAAATCGCTCGGCGTAATCACCGTGGTGGCGGCGTTCACCGGCATGATCCTGGCGCTTCAGACCGGCCTCGAGTTGAGGCGATTCGGGTTGCAACAAAATATTGGAACGGCGGTGACCGTCGTGATGTTGCGGGAAATGGGTCCTTTCATGACGGCCCTGATCATTGCCGCGAGCGTCGGGTCCGCTATCGCCGCCCAGATTGGGACGATGGTGGTTTCAGAAGAGGTCTCCGCGCTGGAAATCATGTCGATCAACCCGGTGAGGTTCCTCGTTATGCCCAGGCTGCTGGCCCTCGCGATCATGATGCCCATCCTGACGGTCTATACGAACATCCTCGGCATCGTAGGGGGGGCGATCATCGGCGCGACGCAGTTGCAGGTTTCCATTCAGGCATATTTTGACAACGCGCAACTGTTCGCGCAGAACAAGGATCTCTATGTGGGACTTCTGAAGGCGGTCGTGTTCGGCGTCGTGATCGCAACGACCGCCTGCCATCAGGGGTTTTCGACGTCCGAGGGTGCGGTGGGCGTCGGGCAGGCGACCCGCCGCACGGTAATCATTTCCTTCCTCACCATCCTCGTGCTGGGTTACATGATGACCCGTCTGTTTTACCGCTGATGATCCGCTTCGAACGAGTAACCAAGCGGCTCGGCAACCGCAATGTGCTGGACGAATTCGACCTCGAAATTCGAAAAGGGGAAACTTTTGTCATTTGCGGCCCCTCTGGGATGGGCAAGAGCGTCACCCTCAAGCACATGGTGCGGCTGCTGACGCCTGACCGCGGTCGGGTTTTCGTTGGAGACGACTGCGTGAGCGAAGCCTACGGCCGGCAACTGGAGCGGATTCGCTCCCGGTTTGGCGTTCTGTTCCAGGGTGGCGCGCTTCTCGCCTGGCTGTCCGCTGGAGAAAATGTTGCGCTGCCCCTTCGCGAGCATACTCGGATGAGCGACGCGGAAATTGAGGCCCTGGTTCGGGAAAAGCTGCGGTTGGTTGATCTGGAGGACGCCTACGAGAAATATCCGGCGGACCTTTCCGGCGGCATGAGAAAGCGGGTTGCGCTTGCCCGCGCGATCATCACGGAGCCGGAAATTATCCTGTATGACGAGCCGACCTCTGGGCTGGACCCCGTCACCTCGCGAACGATCGACAAATTGATCGATGACCTGCGCAAAAAGCTCGGTGTGACCAGCGTCGTGGTCACGCATGACCTTCACAGCGCCCTCGCGATCGGCACGCGCATCGCGATGCTGCATAATGGAAAAGCCGTCGAGGTCGCCACACCGGAGGATTTTGTGAAATCGAAGAACGAAGTCGTGCGCGCGTTTCTGGAAGCCCAGTACATCACGCGCCGCGGCGAATGGGAGGATGACCTGAAGCCATGAAACGAAGCCGCATGCAGCAAATGTCGATCGAGATCGTCGTCGGATTTTTCATGATGATGATCCTGCTGGCGCTGGGGTTTTTCACCATCATTCTCAGCCAGGACAACATCCTCGCGAAAAACTACGAGCTGACTGTTGTTTTTGACCAGGTTGCCGGACTGATTACCGGCGACAAGGTCTATGTCAAAGGCGTGGATGTCGGCCGAGTCAAGCGACTCGAGGTCCGGCGCGACGGTGTGCACGCTTTGCTCTCGTTGGATTATCCAGTGGAGTTGCGTGAGGACTATTCGATTCACGTTGTTCCTGCCTCAGTGCTCGGCGGCAAGTTTGTTGAAATCCGCGAAGGCTCCCCGGAAAAGCCTCTGTTGGAGCCGGGCCAGATCGTGGTCGGAAAAGGGCCCGCTGATTTTATTGCTGAATTTACCGAAGGCATCCAGAAGATCCGCACCTCGCTCGAGCAGGGCGGCGTGCTCGAAAATTTGCAGGAAACGATGGCCAATCTTCGGGAAATCACCCGTCGGCTCCGCGACGGCGAAGGCACCGTCGGCAAACTGTTGACCGACGATGGGCTATACACAAACCTGCTCGCCATCAGCGCTCGATTGGAGCGGGGCGAGGGCACGCTCGGCAAATTGTTGTCGGATGATGGCCTGTACACGAATTTGCTCGCAGTCAGCGCCCGATTGGAACGCGGTGAGGGAACACTTGGCAAGCTGCTGACGGATGACGGGCTCTATACAAACTTGCTGGCGGTCAGTGCGCGCCTTGAGCGCGGGGAGGGAACACTGGGTCGACTGCTTTCATCGGACGATCAGTTATATCAGGATTTATCCGATGCCGTAGCGTCTTTGAAAGACACTGCGCAGACCATCAGCCGAGGCGAAGGTACGCTTGGAAAACTTGTGAAGGATGATGGGCTATACCGTCAGGTCGACAGCCTGATAGTTGAAGTTCGTGCGGCTGTGGATGATTTGCGGGAAACAACGCCCGTCGTCTCCTTCTCTAGCATTTTTTTCGGAGCGTTCTGATGAAAGCAGGGACAAGGTCATCGTGGATTGCGGTTATCCTCGCTGTTTGTCTTGCGGGTTCCGCAACGTGTCGGGTTTCTCGAGCGGAATCCGGGGTAAACCCTCTGGTGACGATCGGACTGTTGGTTACGGTGGTCGGGGTGCTCGGATGGACGGCGTGGCAGATGGAGCGCGAGGATAAGGAGGACGCCATCAATATGCGCGCCTGGATACCGTCCCGTCGCGCGCCGGACCGGTCGGCGTGGGGACTCGTCCTCGATGGGAATGTCGATCCGAGCGCAGCGCCTGCCTTGTTGGCCGGTGTCGGTTATGGCGTTCGCTTTTGAAGGCAAGTGGAGTGAGCCTAGGCGACTTTCTGACCGGCCTCCGCGCAAAATTCTTCCATCGATGGTCTCAGAATCGGCAGTCGGAACAGAATGAGTGGGCGACCGCCATTCGTGGATGAATCGCGCCTCGAATCTGTCGTCGCCCGATTTGACCTGCGAGGCGAGGTGTTCCGTGCGGAACAGTTGACGGCGGGCCACATCCACGAGACTTGGAGAGTGGATGTCCGGAATCCGGACGGCGCAACCGCTGTTGTGGTCCAGCGCATCAACCGCAGGGTCTTTCCCAATCCGGACGCGGTGATGCGGAATATCGGGACGGTTACCCGACATTTGGCCAGGAAAGTTTGGGACCGCCCGGACGCTCGGCGCCGCGTTCTGACCCCGATACCGGCCCGCGACGGAGGGCTAGCCGTTGTGGATGATACGGGCGAGTGGTGGCGTGCGTTTTTCTTCATTTATGGCGCGAGCACCTTCGACGCCGTGAGCGATCCTTCGATCTCGCGGGCTGCGGCGGCGGCCTTCGGCCGGTTTTTGGCAGATCTTTCCGATCTGCCTCCCGATGATGTGGAGGAGACCATTCCGCGCTTCCACGATACCCCTGCGCGATTCGAAGCCCTCATGCAGGCAGTTCAGCAGGATCCGCTGAACCGCGCGAATCGGGTGCGGCGAGAGATCGAATTTTTTATTGCAAGAGAGTCGGACACGAAGCGACTGGCGGACCTGCAGCGCTCGGGCACGCTGCCGATGCGCGTCGTCCACAACGACTGCAAAATAAATAACGTGATGATTGACAATCGAACCGGTGAGGGACTTTGCGTGATCGATCTCGATACCGTCATGCGCGGTCTCGCACTCTACGATTTTGGTGATCTAGTGCGAACGGCGAGCTGCCCGGCGGCGGAGGACGAAAAAGATCCGTCCCGAATCCGAGTCGATGAAACCTGTTTTCGAGCCATCGCAGAGGGCTACCTAAGCGGTGCGGGAGACGTACTGGTTGATGCGGAGGTGGATCTCGCGGTCTTTGCCGGCAAGCTGATCACGCTCGAAACCGCCATGCGGTTTCTAACCGATTACCTGCTGGGCGATGTCTACTTTCGAATTCATCGGCCGGAGCACAACCTAGACCGCTGCCGGGCGCAATGCCGGCTAGTCGAGTCGATTGAGGCCATGGAGTCCGACCTCTGCCGGGTGGTGGACATGATTTGGCGCGCGGGCGGCTGATCGGCTCCCTCTCGAAAGTCACGATCGCAGATTTTTTCGATCCAAGATGGCGATCGTTATTGTAGGAGTGCGAACGTTCGGGTTTTAACTCGCGAGCTGATCACGGGGTGGCCTGTTGCAGGGCGAGTGCGATCGCGCCCAGTTCACCGATTCGCTCGCCGAGGGCGCTGGGTGCTATGCGCAGCACGTCGATCGCGCGCCTCCAGGCGTATCGGGGAAGGCGCTTTTGCAGCGGGTCGATCAAGTTCGAGCCGAGATGTATCGCGATCGTGCCCATGACGATAGCGGCGGGATTGAAGCTCATCACGACCATGCCGATCCCCTGCGCGAGCCGCTCGATATATTCGTCCCACATTTCTGCGGCAAGGGGGTCTCCCTCGGCCGCAGCGCGCGCGACATCGGTCACCAGCAGCCGTCCGGAGTCGCCCCCGTGGAGCGCGTGAAGCCGGCTTCCTGGAGATTCGGCCATTCGGGCTCTAACACGTTCCAGAAAACTGCGGCCGCCACAATATCGCTCAAAGCAACCGCGGAGGCCGCAGGGGCAGGGAGGACCGCACGGGTCCAGAGTCACATGTCCCACCTCGCCGCCCAAGTCGTTCGCGCCTTGAACGAGTCGGCCCCCCGAAATGACGCCTGCGCCAATCCCCGTGCTCATCGTCAGATACACTAGATCCGGTACGCCGCGAAATTCTCCGAAGCGGTATTCCGCCAGGGCGGCTGCGTTCGCGTCATTGTTGATTTCCACCGGCCGCCCCGCGAGGCTTTCGAGCCAGTCGCGAATGGGCACGTTTTTCCAACCGGGCATGTTGGGAGGGCCTAAAATCAGACCCTCTCGAACAGACATGGGGCCCGGAACAGCGGCGCCAACGCCGCTCAGGGATGAGAACGTAAGTCCCTCTTTTGCGAGTAGCCGTTCAGCGGTTTCATGGACGCGAGGAAGCCACTGTTTGGCGTCGAGATCGGCCAGGGTGGGGAATCGCTCCGTTCGGTGAATGTGACCCTGTCCGTCGGCTATGCAAACGGCCGTTTTTGTTCCGCCGAGATCGATGCCCAGGAAAACGTCTTTTTTTGTCATGGCCTTTCCTCGTTTGCCGGTTAGCCCACTGGCGATGGAGCCCAAAGGTCGTTTTTTGTCGATTTGAGCGCGAGCGCGGGGAATGCCCCGCGCAACTTTTCGGTTTGGAAGCAATCCCCGTTTGCGTCTTGGAGTTGAGAGCGGCTGAAGGCGCCGATCTCCGGCGCGAGAAATTCGTTTGTGCTGGAGGCTCTGGTGATCTCCATCGGAATCACTCTGGATTGCGCTGCTCGCGAGAAACTTCGGGCCAGTATGATAGCGATTCGTCGCCCCTGACCTGCCATTCTACGTGCAGGTTTTGGCTCACTACAGAGGCCGCCGCTACCTCGAGTTTGCTGCTTTGCGCACGCTCGAGCGCCAATGCTCGGGTCGCGCAACGGGTATCGGGGAACACCACGCGTTCAATAGTCTTCGCGAGGGAGGACAGCTGCTCCATGACACCATCCATCCTACCCCCGGTTTTGGGAGGAGCAATCTTTTGCGGTCTGAGCGGATTTCGAAAGTCGTGTGCGGGAGTTTGGTCTTCGATCGGACGCTCGCCAACCCGTCTGCTGGGTGGCATGATGCGACGGGAGCTATTTCATGGACCGAGAGAATCTCATCCGCATCGCCCGCCGGCTCGCCGCCCGACACTGCGTCGCGAATGGCAAAGCATTCTCACTGGAAAGCCTAAATCCCGCGGACACGGGGGAATTCCGCGGGGAGGACAAGCGGCAAGCGCGAGAGGTCCTCAAGGCGGGCATCGAGTTGATGGCGGAGTTGCAGGAACGCTTGTACGCGGACGGCCGTTGGGCCGTCCTGGTGATTTTTCAGGGAATGGACGCGTCGGGAAAGGATGGAGCCATCAAACATGTGATGTCGGGCGTCAATCCGCAGGGTTGCCAGGTCCATTCCTTCAAGGCGCCATCGGCGGAAGAGTTGGACCACGACTTTCTTTGGCGATGTCATCTGAGATGTCCGGCACGGGGCCGGATCGGGATTTTCAATCGGTCGTATTACGAGGAAACCTTGGTTGTACGGGTTCACCCCGAATGGCTGCAGCGACAAAGGATCGCCCGGGTGGGTAAGAACCTCTGGCAGGAACGGTTCGAAGACATTCGAGGATTTGAGCGCCACCTTTATCGGAACGGCACCGTCCTGCGAAAGCTCTTTTTGCACGTCTCGTTTGCGGAGCAGAGGAGGCGGTTTCTCGAGCGAATCGAAAACCCGGACAAAAACTGGAAGTTTTCCATCGACGATGTGCGGGAGCGCGCCCACTGGAAGGCGTATATGGCAGCCTATGAGGAAACCATCCGCAACACGGCGACGTCATATGCCCCCTGGTTTGTCATTCCGGCGGATCACAAGTGGTACGCGAGGATCGTGGTAGCCTCCATCGTGATTGAGGCGCTGGTCTCGCTTGACCTGAGATATCCAGAGTTACTCCCGGAGAAGCGGAGAGCCCTAAAGGAGGCCAAAAGATTGCTGATGGACGAAAATGCCGACCCTGAAAATTAGCGAAAAGGCGGGTCAAATGAAGCCAGCGGTTGACCTTTTATTGGTGCTCTGCGTATACTGCCGCCAGATTTTGGAGCTGGTCTGAAACGCTCGCAAATTCGTGGACGGAGACATGTCATGAAATGGATCGCCCGTTGCGCTGCCCTGACCCTTGTCGGATGGATTCTTGGGATCTTCGCGATAGATGCGGCGGCGCAGCCGGCGGCCGGCGCTCCGGGGCAGGTTCCGCTCATCATTCGGCGTATCTCCGGCGGAAAGGTTGAAACGCCAGAGTATCAGGTCAAGAAAAGCCAGTTTGCTGCCCGCACTCGGAATTGGTTCCAGATTATTGTCGATTATGAGGTGGCGCCAGAATGGATGGATGAGGCGACCTTCACGTATTATGTCCTGACCCAGTCGCGCAAGCCGGAGCCAGGCAGAAATCCGCGCACTCTGTTCAAAGGCGAAGTGACCTATATTAATATTGGGCGAGGCAAGCGCCGAAGCGATGTGTATCTGCACCCCAGCACCGTGGAGCGATTCGGGGAGGTGGAGCGCGTTGCGGTCGAAGTGCGGGTGGGGGGCGCCATCGTCGCTCGCGAGGGAATTCCCCAGGGGACTGTGCAGCAACGTTGGTGGGAGTCGTTCGCGCCCTTGGAAGGCTACGTCCTGAACCGGATGCAGACTCCGTTTGCAATGCTGAATTTTGACGATTACGAGGCCATCAAACCGTCCCGGTAGTCGCTTATCCCCAATCTCGCCAGACCTCTATGCAGCGGATTCTTGCACTCGACATCGGCGCCGGCAGCGTAAAGCTGGGTGAATTTACGACGCTGAAATCGGGCGGCCTCGAGTTGGTGAAATTCGGCGTCGCGCCGATCGCCATCGATCCCCAGAGCGACAACGACCGCATTCCCCCCACGGTCTCAGCTATCCGCGAGATCATGCAAGAGCGCGGCATCAAGCCGGGCCCGGTCTTGATGAGCGTGTCGGGTCAATCGGTCTTCTCGCGGTTTGTTAAATTGCCGCCGGTAGACAAGGATAAGGTTTATCAGATCATTCTGTATGAGGCTCAGCAAAACGTCCCGTTTCCCATCCAGGAAGTGGTGTGGGACTATCAACTGATCGGGCGGGGAGAAGGCGAGCTCGACGTCATGCTCGCCGCCATCAAGGCGGATATCATCGTCCAATTGACCGATGCGGTTGAGCAGGCGGGCCTGCAGGCGGACTTGGTCGATGTCGCGCCCATGGCGCTCTACAACTGCGTTCGGTTCAATTACAGCGATACGAAGGGTTGCCTGCTGGTGATTGATATCGGGGCGCGCTCGACGGATTTGATTTTCATCGAGCAGGGGCGCGTGTTCATCCGTAGCGTGCCGGTGGCCGGAAACGCCATCACCCAGCAGATCCAGCGCGAATTCGACCTGAGCTTCGAAGATGCCGAGGAAATGAAACGGGCGCATGCCTTTGTGGCGTTTGGCGGCGCGTACGAGGAGCCCAAGAGCGAGACGGCTGACAAGGTCTCCAAGATCGTGCGCAATGTCATGACCCGCATGCACGCGGAAATCGACCGCTCGATCAAATTTTATCGGAGCCAGCAAAACGGCAGCGCGCCGACCCAGGTGCTTCTTGCCGGAGGAACGTCGATCATCCCTTACACGGATGTCTTCCTCAAAGAAAAGTTAAAGGTCGAAATCGACTACCTCAATCCCTTCATCAATGTTCCGGTCAGCCAGGCGATCGACGCCAATGAAATTGGTCGTCACGCCCATGAGCTTCCCCAACTTGTCGGGCTTGCATTGCGCCAGGTTCACGAATGCCCGATCGAAATCAATTTGCTGCCGCCGAATGTCGTCCAGGAAAAGACGTTCCGGCGCAAACAGCCGATCCTGGTGATGGCCGCCCTTGCCGTGGGGCTGACAGTCTTTATCTGGGCTCTGTTCTTCTTCCGGATGGCCTCCTATTCCGACGAGCAACTTAAACAAGTTCGGTCGCGCGTGGCGGAACTCGAAGCCGTTGCCGCTCCATTGCGAGAAGCGGAGGCGAAGGTAGAGGCGCTTCAAAATCGGTTGAAAGTTGTCGACGAAGTGGTTGCCAAACGCATCCGGTGGCTCAAGATGCTCGATGCAATACGGACGGCAATGCCGAACGACCTGTTCCTGTTGTCCGTCACGCCGGTCCGGCAGCCGGCGCCGGACCCTGCCGCTGAACAGCAGCCGGCCGGCGATGCGCCCCCCGGCGCGCTGTTGGCAATCGACATCGAAGGAGTTGGGTATCTCGACGTCGTGAAGTCCGCAACCCCCATACGAGAGTTCCGTGACCGCCTCCGTGCATTGGATTGGGTCGCCCCGTCCACGGAAATCACGTGGCTGCCGACGCCGGCCTCGGATCTCTTCGTCCGTCAGTTCAAAATTCGCGTGGCGCTGAAGGAGCCCCTCTTGCCATGAACTGGCGCAAACATTCTGTTCTTTTCATCGGCGGCGGGGTGGCCTTGCTGTTCTTGGTCGCGGCGCTCATCTTCCTCTTCCAGGCGCGCTCTCAATATCGCCGCGCGAACGACTCCCTCGAGAGCGTTCTTCGCAGCCTCGAAATGCTGTCCCGGCGGGATCCCTATCCGTCGGAGGCAAATATCCGAAAAGTCGGTGAAAACCTCGAAACGCTGCGTTCCAAAGCGAGCGAGGTGCAACGCGTGCTCGAGGCGGGTCGTTTTCAGGAGGAGGCGATTGAGGCGGCTGATTTTGCGCCGTTACTGGAAAAAACTATCGCGCGGATCGTGCAGAAGGCCATGGAGGCCGGAGTGCAACTTCCCGATAGGTTTTCATTGGGGATGCCGCAATACCTGGCTGGCGAAATTCCTTCGTCTGATGCGATTCCTCGGTTGGTTTCGCAGCTCAAGACGCTGGAGTCCCTCTGCAACCTATTGATTCAAGCACGCGTCTCTTCCATCCTTCACGTGGAGCGACAGGCGTTTGAAGCCCCTGCACAGGCGCCGGTCGAACAGGCCGAGCCCGTTCGCCGCCGCCGCGCCGCACTGGCGGAACAGGAAACACAGCTTCCGGCAGTGGATCTTCCCATGCCGTCCGAGAATGACCTTTACCGGGTCGAGCGTGTCCGGGTTTCGTTTACGGCCCGCGATGCGGCGATCTGGGAGGTTCTCAATAGCCTCGCCCGAGGTCCGCTGATTGCCGCGGTCGCCGATGTGCGCCTTTCCAATACGATCGCGGAAAAAATTGGAAGAGCGCAACCGGTCAGCCCAATCACGGGCGAGGCGGGCAGCCCGACGGCCATCGTTCGGTATCCGACGCATGAAGAGCGCGTGATCGCTGGGCGAGAATTGGTTCAAGCGGATTTGGTCATCGATGTGTACCAGTTCGTGAAGGATTTAAAGGAGGAAACGCCGTGAAGGTCTCCGTGAAACGGCCCGGCGGATCCTGGATTGAACAGAATTACGACAAGCTGGCCCTTTCGACGGCTCTGCTTGCGATGCTCATTTCGGGTCTCGTCCTCATTTCACGGGTGGAGACGCAGAGGCAGGGCATTCGCGAACAGATCAATCGCGAGGCAGGGCAGGTTGCGCGCGAGGCTCAACCGCTCGACGATACGCTGGTGACAAGTCTGATCCGGAATTTATCAAAACCGTATCAGGCGATGGCTGAGGCTAAGCGGTTTCTGGTCGGCGAGCTCCGCGTGGCGAGTATCCCCGACGGCGCGCCGATTCCCTTTGCAGCGACGCAGGATCCTTTCACTGGCCGAGAGCAACCCAAGATCGAAGTTGATCCGGACAGCGATGGCGACGGCATTCCGGATAAACACGAGGTGGCGCTTTCGATGAATCCCTTCGATCCGGCGGATGCCATGGCGGACACCGATGGGGACGCCTATTCCAACTTGGAAGAATTTCTGGCCCAAACCGACCCGAAAGATGCGGCCAGCTTTCCGCCCTCAGTCGCCAAGCTTAGGCTAATACGCACCGTAACCGACCCCTTCCGATTTATTTTTGCCGGCATATCTGGCGAGCGTTTTCAACTTAATACCCGCGGCAGCGAGCGGACGTATTTCGTATCAATCGGGGACGAAGTTGAAGGCTTCCGCGTTGCCTCTTATGAGACGAATGCCCCGGCCGGTCCCACGCTTGTCCTGCAGCGTGGCGGCCAGAGCTTCCGCCTCGTGCGCGGCCGCCAAATTACCGATGAAGCACGAACGGCGTTCATGATTTTGCTTCTCGACGGCTCCCGGTACCGCGTACGGGTCAATGATACGCTGACGCTCCGGGAGACTCGGTACAAAGTCATTGACATTCGAGAAGATCGTGTCGTATTACGCGAAGAACAAACTGACAAGACGGCCACGGTCACCTTGATTTCACCGGAAGAGCGTGAACGGTTAATGGGCACTCCCCTGGAGGGAAGCCCATCGCCCGCTTTGGGGCCATGATCGCGGAGTCGATATGGTCCCCCGGAGGAAGCATCAAGGTTTGGAAGAATCAAGGAGACAGTCCCCATGAGCGTGACTAAGACCCACGTCGTTCTGGCAGCAATCGGTCTGGCTCTGATCTTTTACGCTCGGGCGCAGGATATCGACGCGGTGATTTCCGAACTTCTCGTCACATCGCCGGCAGTATCTGTGACTCAAGAGCAACCAGTTACTCAGGAACAATCTGTGACGCAAGAGCAGCCAGGTGCTGTTCAAGAGGCTGAAGGGAACGTCGGCGCCGGCGAGGCTGCCATGGAAGGTGGTGAGGAAGGCGCTGCGGGGGTGGCGACTCCGGCCGAATCTGCGCCTGCAGTAGAAACAGCCCCGGTCCAAGAGGCGGTGGTGGAACCGACCGATCAGGCTCAGGCGGAGGAGCCTGCAGCCGAAGCACCAGCGGCCGAAGATGCGGCTCAGGCTTTGGCCGAGGACATTGACCTCGAGGCGCTTCTTGGTTCGCCGGAGCAGGTCGCCGCGCAGCCGGCCGCGGATCAGCCGGCTGAAGAAGCCGCTGCGCAGCCAGAGGCCGAGGAGGCGCAACCAACTGTGGCGCCTGGCGAAGAGGCGGTGGCTCAACAGGAAGGTGAACCCGCGGCTCCGACAGCCGAGGGGGTCCCTGCGGAATTGCCCGCTGATGCCGGTCCGGCGCAGGCGGCGCTCGTTGCGCAGCAGGAGGAAATTCGCCGACAAGCGCGCGAGGTCGAGGGTCGGTTGGCCGCGGAGCGTGGTCTTGTGGCCTTGCGGGAGGGCCGATACGACGAGGCGATCCGCGAACTGGCGGAGGCTCAAGTGAAATTACCGGTGCGGGAAGCGAATATGGCTCTGATCGCCGAGGTTGCCGCCGGCTTGGCCGAGGCACAGACCCGGCGTGCCGAGCAGGCCTATGAGCGCCGGGATCTCAAAATTGCTCGTGAGGCGATTGAAGCCGCCAAGGCCGCTGGCGGGGACCCGAAGAAAATCAAATCGTTGGATAAAAAGATATCTCGGGCGGAAGAAAAGGAAGCCGCAGCTCGTGCAAAACCGGTCCCCGTCAAGAAGCGTCCGGAATATGTCGAGAAACAGAAAACGATTGAGCAGCTTCTTCGGGAAGGAAAGGAATTTTTTAACGCGCGCGATTATAACTCGGCCGAAGCCCGCTTTGAAAGTGTCCTGGCCAAGGACGAATACAACGTCGATGCGATGAAATATCTTCGCCGAATTGATGAGATTCGATATTCGATCCGTTCGAAAGAGAGGGAAGCCACGGTTGCGAAGCTGATTGAGGAGGTCCGCGACAGTTGGACGCCGCCCGTCAAGGCGGAGGCGGTTTTACCGGAAGCGGTTGTGGCCCGAGGGGCTGTTGAGACGCAGACTGCCGCCCAAAAACTCCAGGCCAAGATGGAAAGCATCATTATTCCCGTTATTGATTTTCGCCAGGCTAACATCAATGACGTGATCAATTATTTGCGCGAGGAAAGTATCAAGCAGGATAAGGACGGAGTGGGCGTCAACATCATCCTGAATCCGAACGTCCTCGAAGCGACGGCGGCTCCCCCGCCCGCGCCTGCCCCCGCTCTCGATCAGGGCGAAGGCATGGACAACTTCGGAGGAGACTTCGGCACTGATTTCGGTGCGCCTCCACAGGATTTCACCGCTCCTGCGCCGTCAGTGGGCGTCCCGACAATCACACTTACCTTGCGGCGCATCTCCTTGCTGGATGCGATCAAGTACATCACGGAAGTGGCTCGCCTGAAATTCCGGATCGAAGAAAATGTGGTCATGATCACGCCGGAGAACATGCCGACCGGCCGAGTGATCACCCGCATGTACCCTGTTCAGCCTTCTATCCTCGATGTGATCGTTGAAAAAGACGAATCGGCCCAGCAACAGACGGGATTTGTCGAAATGGGGGCAAAGAGTACTCAATTCAAGAAAGCAGATGTCAAAGAGTTCTTTGAGCGAGCCGGTGTACCATTCCCGCAAGGAACCTCCATTACGTACAATCCCACCATCAGCCAGTTGATCGTGGCGAATACGCCCGAAAACCTTGAGGTCTTTGAACGGATTTTGTCTCGCCTCAACGTGATCCCGAACCAGGTAGAAATCGAGGCGCGTTTTGTTGAAATTGCCCAGGATGATCTTGAAGAACTCGGTCTGCAGTGGATTTTGACCGACAACTGGGAAATTGCATCTCGAAAAGGTCCCTTTGGCGCTGCAGGCAGCGAGCGGATTCAAATGAACGCGGATCCGCTGGGGGTCACCAAGGGATTGCGGTTTATGGCCCGAAATAGCGCGACGGGCACGATTGAACCCTTCCCGAGCACGCTGGTAGGGACCGGGGTGACGCCGCTGGGCGGCATCGCGACCTTTGCCAGTGTCCTCACCAACCCGGAATTGTCGATTGTCATCAACGCGCTGTCTCAACATGGTGGAACGGATCTGCTGTCGGCCCCCCGAGTGACCACGCGAAGCGGCGTGAATGCGCAAATTCAGGTGGTCCGCGAAATCATCTACCCCTCCGAATTTGAAACGACACAGCCCCAGTTCAATGAATCCGGGAGCGTGACGACACCTCCAGTTGTGACGCCCGGCAATTTCCAGACCCGCGAAACCGGCGTGATTTTGAATGTCACGCCAACGGTCGGACCGGATGGCTATACGATCGACCTTGTCATGGTGCCCGAAGTGTCCGAACTGGTGGACTGGATCCAGTACGGCTCGAGCATCAGCATTCCACGTCCCGATCCCGTCACCGGGCTGTTTGTTGGCGACCAGACATTTACCTTCAATATTCCGCAGCCGATCTTCTCCAGCCGGAATGTGACGACGAGCATCGTGATCTGGGACGGCCAAACTGTAGTCATGGGCGGTTTGATTCGAGAAGATTTGGTTCGGGTTAAGGACAAGATTCCGTTCCTGGGCGACATTCCGGTTTTGGGACGTCTCTTCCGCAATGAAGCGGAATATAGCCGTAAAAAGAATTTGTTGATCTTCGTAACGGCGCGCTTGGTGGACCCGGCCGGCAAACCGATCAATCGCGGCGAAATCCAGCCCGAGGCGGAAGACGTCGCGGCCAAGCCCTGAGGCTGACCCGCCGTCGAACCTCTGCCGGATTCCCAGAGCTGGTCTGGTCAGCAGACTGCGGCCGGTCCGCGCTAGAACGTTATTGTCCGATGTTTTCCCTGCGGCGCGGGTAAACGGGCAGGCGATTCGGCGGGAAGTGTTGAGCAATCC
This sequence comes from Kiritimatiellia bacterium, assembly GCA_025054615.1. Lineage (NCBI taxonomy): Bacteria > Pseudomonadati > Kiritimatiellota > Kiritimatiellia > Kiritimatiellia bacterium. The sequence goes on along the minus strand of JANWZO010000006.1, from coordinate 130,098 downwards.
ATCGTTAGTCCTGATTGATGCCTTGGCGTTGGCGTATCGCGCCTTTCACGCGATTCCGCCCTTGCATGCCCGTGATGGCACGCCCACCCATGCACTGCTCGGCTTCGTCAAGGCAGTCCGTCTTCTCTGCGAGCGATTTCAGCCAACCCATGCCGCGGCCGTCTTTGATGGTGGACTGCCCGCGGATCGAATGAATCAATTGCCCGAATACAAGGCACAACGGCCCCCCATGCCGGATGCTTTGGCCCGCCAGCTTCCCCTGATCGAAGAATTTCTGGATGCCGAGTCCGTCTGCAGGTTTCGAATCGACGGCGAAGAGGCCGATGATGTGCTCGCTTCGCTGGCGTGCCAGGCCGCCGGACAAGGCGCACGGGTGTGGATCGCTTCCAACGACAAAGACCTTTATCAGATAGTATCCGACCGGATTTCTCTGGTGGCGCCGACGAAAAACGCTCCGGTGCTTGGCCCGAGTGAAATCCGCGAAAAAACAGGAGTTCGACCGGATCAGATTCCGGACTGGCTCGCCCTCGCAGGAGATGCTGTGGATAACATCCCGGGCGTCCCAGGCGTCGGCCCGAAGACTGCGGCACGATTGATCGAGGAGTTTGGATCGATCGACGCCTTGTATTCGAATCTCGACCGTCTGGATGTGGATCGATTGAAAGAGTCGCTTGAGAATGCCGCAGACCAGGTGCGGAGGAATCGGGCGATGATTGTGCTAAAGAGAAATCTTGGGCCGTTGCCGCCCTTCGACTCGCTGGCGGTCAAACGACCGGATGCGGCAAAACTGTCGGCGCTCTTCGGAAGATTGGATATGCCCTCGCTCGCCCCGGTCGTCAGCGATTCCTCCCAAATGTCCCTGTTTTGATATGCCGGGTTGACATGCGTGTACCCTCGTCGATTCCCTGGCTGAAGTATCTCTCCATTCTAATCGCGATGGCCGGTTTTTATTCGCTGGCCTATGTGGCGCGCCGAGGAATTGTCGAGGCTCAATACCGCGTCATCGGCCCCAATTTGCCATTCACGCTCGAAAGCGCTCTGTATTACCGGCGTATCAAAATCGTCCACGACACGGGTCAGCTTCCCACTCATGATCCGATGGTCCAATATCCCGAGGGAATCAACCCGTGGAGAACGTATACAGCGGGAGCGGAATATGTCTATGCGGCCCTTGCGAGGCGATTTCCCGATAGCATCCCTTTCGCCGACCGTCTCCGCCGGATTGAGGCGGGATGGTTTTCTCTCGCTATCCCGCTCGTTGGCCTCGGACTGTTCTGGCGCTACCGATCATGGACGGCGGCCGCGTGGTCGATGGGTTTTTACGCCGTTTCGATTTCGAGTGTGCTACGATCGACGGGCCTCGAATTGTCGCACGAGAATTTCGCGATCCCCCTCCTTGCGCTACATGGGGCCGCGCTGGCCTTCAGCGATTCGGTCGTGATTCGGCATCGCCGATGGCTGGCGCACGGGGTGTCCGCAGCCGCTTTGGCAGGCGCGCTGTGCACATGGGATCTCGTCCAGTACTACATCGGGCTGCGGCTCGTGTTCCGCCTGTGGCGGCGGCTTCGCGGAGACACGACGGATCGGTTCGCAGCATGGTCAGAATATGCCGCCCTGTGCGCAGTCGCGCTGCTGAATCCGTATCACTCTGCTCAGGGATGGGGAACGTCAAGCATTATGGCGCTGGCCCATGGATTGGCGATTTCTGACCTCGTGGAAACGCTGATGGGTCGGGCCAAGTCGTCGCCGCTGTTGACGGGACGGAGAGTTGTGCTTCGACTCGGCGTGATTCTGGTGGCGTTCGGCGCGATTTCGGCCTTGCACGAACGCCTTGCGCCGCCGGGCGCATACAGCCATTTCACCGACTTGTTCCTAGCGAAGATCCGCTTCTTGAACCGCAAGCCCGAAGACCCGTCCCTGCTGACTTTCGACCAGCGGATCCTTTGGGTTCCCGCCCTAAACTCGGTGACCTGGCGCGATGCCGCGCAAATATTTCCCGCGCTATTGGTGTTGACATTTCTCGCGATCGTTCTATTAGTTGTACTTCGCAACAGGTCGCTTGATTTTTACACATGTGAGCTGATTTTCGCGGCGACCGTTTCGGCTGTTGCCTATTGGTTATTTGCCCGGTTTCACGTATATCTATCCCTTTTTGGCTGCATGCTTTTAGGGGCGGGCTGGGCATCGATTCGCAACGGCTCATGGTTTTTGCGGATGTTAGCTGGAGGGCTGTTGGGCGCCGGCCTTCTCGTGGAGGCCGCCCATACGATGCGGGTTCCCGAACGTTGGGGACGAGTCAATGTGTATTATAAGGAATTGCATGAGCTGACAACCTGGTTGGCGCGCCATGTATCGCCGCACCCGGTGCTGGCGAATTTTGGCGTCAGCGGGACGATCGCTGCGTATGGGAAGTGCGCGATTTTATTGCACCCGAAATTTGAATCGGCCGACATTCGGAACCGGGTGCGCGAATACGGTGAGGCGTTGTTCTTGAAAACGGAAAAAGAGTTTCGAGATTGGGCGGATTCGCTCGGGGCAAAATACTATGTCCATTCGTTTGGCGAGTTTTCGCGGTTCAATCCCGAACTGCAGATGCGCTATTTCGTGAATGCCCTCCACCCGCGGCCGGATGCGGCGGCTCGGGGCTTCGAATTTGATCCGGACAACCGAACGTGGTTCATCCCTCTGTATCGAAACGTGAAATACGCCGTATTTAGGATGGTAACGGCCGAGGACGAGGCGATGGCGCTTCGAAATCTGGCGGCCGCGGAAAAAGCCTTCCAGCGCGGCGACCTGAAGGTTGCGCGCGACGCGGCGTTTAAGGCGCTGGAGACATTTCCCAGGCAGGCGCGCGCCCTTGAGCTCATCTCGCTGTGCGCCTCGTTGGAGGCGGCCGGCTTTCGTCAGGGCCGCCCGGACGCAAAATGAGTGCGCCGGTCATAGCGGTCACGGGAGGTGTCGGGTGCGGCAAATCGGAAACGGGCCGCATCCTTGCGGAAATGGGTGTGTCGGTGATCGATGCCGACAGCGTCGCTCACCGGCTAATGAGAGATGATCCACTAGTGCGGGCGAAATTAATTTCCCTTTTCGGCCCGGCCGTCGTGTTGGCGGACGGTTCGATTGACCGGTGCGCGATTGCCGGGCGCGTTTTTGCCAACGCGCGCGATCGCGAGGCCCTCGAACATGCAATCCACCCGCGGGTGCGGGAAGAAATCGTGGCCTGGCGCGATAGCGTGCGGCGGGAATCAGGCGGGGGAGCGGCTCTCATCCCGTTGTTGTTTGAAGTCGGTTTCGATGAGGGATGGGATGAAATCTGGTGCGTGGTGGCGCGGGATTCGATTGCAGACGCGCGGTTGGCGGCTCGCGGATGGGCGCCGGAGCGTATCCAAGCAGTTCGCAAGGCGCAATGGCCGATTGATCGAAAAGCCGCATGCGCCAATGTCGTTTTGGAAAACAATGGCACATTGGAAGATTTGAAAGCGCTGGTTGAACAACACTGGCGCCGGTTGGAGAGAAGGAGCATCGAGTATGCCGGACGAACAAAAACCATCTAACTCTTTTGGCGGCCGACGCGGGCGAAGGCCCGGACGGTATCACCGACACTACGGAGGGCATCGGAACAGCGGCGCCGCTCAATCGGAAGAGTGGGAGCCGCGGTCATCGTTACGTGGTCCGGAAGAGATCCCCGCTTCCAGCGATGCGGCTTCGACTGCGGAGATGGGAGATGCGCCGGCGGCTGTCGATCCAACACGCGAAAAAACCTCGGGCGAAACGGCCTTGCCGCTGGAGACTCAGACCTCCTCAACGACCGAATCGTTTTCGGAGGCGTCCCCAGCCAGGGAGACGGCCTCTGTCCCCGTTCAGGAGCCGGCCATATCCGCGTCAGAGCCGAATGGAGGTGCGGCGCCGTCCGTTGAGACGCCCGTCACGCCATCCCGTCCTTCGGGCGAGCCGCGGGTGTTGAAACTCTATGAGCTTCAAATGATGTCCGTTCCGGAGCTTAAGGCGATGGCCGACAGTTACGGCCTCGTCGAGCTTGGCGCGCTTCGCAAGCACGAGTTGATTTTCGAAATTCTTCGGGCCAATGCGCGCCTCGGCGGCCAGATGTTCGGCCGCGGTGTGCTGGAGATCCTGCCCGATGGGTTCGGATTCCTCCGATCGCCCCTGAACAACTATCTGCCCTGCCCGGAAGACCTTTATGTCTCGCCATCCCAGATCCGTCGCTTTGCGCTGAGGACGGGCGACTACATCGAGGGCGAGATCCGTCCTCCAAAAGACAAGGAGCGTTTCTTTGCCCTTTACAAAGTTGACCGCATCAACGGCGAGCCGCCCGAAAAGCAGCGTTCAAAGGTTCCCTTTGAGAATCTGACTCCGCTGTTCCCGGACCGCCGCATTCACCTCGAGACGAAGCCGACCGACATCTCCATGCGCGTGATGGATATCCTTACGCCGATTGGATTCGGCCAGCGAGGGTTGATCGTAGCGCCGCCCCGCACGGGCAAGACCGTTCTGCTTCAACAAATTGCGAACAGCATCTCCGCCAATCATCCCGAGGCGCACCTGATCGTTCTGCTGATCGACGAGCGCCCGGAAGAAGTGACGGACATGGAGCGCAATACGAAGGCCCAGGTCCTGAGCTCTACCTTCGATGAGCCACCGGAGCGCCACATCCAGGTCGCCGAGATTGTCATCGAAATGGCCAAGCGAATGGTGGAGTGCGGAAAAGATGTCGTGATCCTGCTTGATTCCATTACTCGCCTGGCCCGCGCGTACAACACCGTCCAGCCTCACAGTGGCAAGATCCTCTCCGGTGGCGTCGATGCCAACGCGCTGCACAAACCGAAGCGCTTCTTCGGCGCCGCCCGCAACATTGAGGGCGGCGGCAGCCTTACCATTATCGCCACGGCGCTGATCGACACCGGAAGCCGGATGGACGAGGTCATCTTCGAGGAATTCAAAGGCACGGGCAACATGGAGCTCATGCTGGATCGGCACCTCGTAGACAAGCGGATTTTTCCCGCCATCAACATCGAGAAATCGGGTACCCGCAAGGAAGAGCTGCTGCTGCACCCCGACGAACTCGCAAAAATCTGGATTCTGCGCAAGGCGCTGAACGGGGTTCAGCCGGTTGAGGCGATGGAGCTGATCGTCAACCGCCTCAAGAAAACGAAGAGCAATGCGGAATTCTTGATGACCCTCCAGGGATGAATTCCGGCACGGGCGGGGCGCCATGAAACAGGTTGCTGACGTAATGGGCGCCCGTACCCGAGCGGCCATTGCCGCAGGATTGCTTTCCCTCGTGTTGCATGCGCTCCTCTTGGAGCGTCTGCCTCCCATCCCCATCGGCCGACTTGTCGGCGACCTGGATCTTCCGGATTATCCGTCGATCGCCCTTGGCGATGTATTCCTTGAAGACGAGCAGGCGCCCCGCCAATTTCAAGGATCGACATCCGGCGCCGAGGTAATTGCAGCTCTCGATGCTGTGGCGGATGAGCAAGTTGATGCGGCATTTCCCTCGCCCCCGCCGCCCGATCTGGCCGGGAACCTGGAATTTCTGCGCGCCATTGCGCCCTTTCCGCCTGAACTGCCAGCGGATGCTTCCCCTGGCTGGCAGGGCCGCGAGGAGATCCTCCAAATCACCGATCGCTTGGTCGACGACCGAATTGCCCGCCTACCTCGTCGATTGACGGAGGCGATCCAACGCCGAGCGAAGGTTCCCGACATCACTCTGCCCGTGGAACCGGCCACTGATCCCGCGTCGTGGGGAGGTGGAACCGCTGGGCAAAGCGCGGAATTCCTCGCCCGAAATCTCGGCTGGCCGACAACCGGCGCCCTCCCCGGGCGGGGTAGAATCGAAATCCGGCCGGCGCAGCCTTTGGCCATCCTGACGATGGATCCGCCGCCTGTTACCAATGCTCTTCGGGCTGCGGAAGCCGGCCTTTCGATCGAGGTATCGGCGTTTCGTCCGCGTGACGAATCTGAACCGATCTATTTCAGCGTTCGCCTAAAGCCTGCGGAGGAGCGGCTGGCCGTCATGCCTAAAGACGTTCTTTTTCTTCAGGATTGCTCGGAAAGTATGACGCCGGCCCGGCTGGCCGATTGCAAACGGGGGTTGCGAAGGTGGCTCGACTTTGTCGGGCGCCACGATCGGTTTCAGGTCGCGTCCTTCAGCGATCGAGTCGCCTTTTGTTTCGAGCAACCCTGGGTTGAGATGAGCGAACAAACGCGGCGGCGGGCGCTCGCGTTCATTGATGCGATGCGGGCGGTCGGAAACACCGACATTTTTGCATCGCTCGATACGGCCACCCGTCTGCCGAGGGAACCGAACCGACCTCTGCTTGTCTTTCTGATCACAGATGGCCGGCCGACCGTGGGCATGACGGCCACTTCGGAAATCATGGAGCGTTTCACTCACGCGAACGATGGGCGGGCGTCGGTGTTCACCATCGGGGCCGGCCGCCGCGCGAACCGATATTTGCTTGACCTGTTGAGCCTTCTGAACCGGGGCGGTTCGTGGATCGTCCCCGACGACGACCAACTAGTGGGCGCTATGGAGACTTGCGCCCGAGAGACGAGCCGCCCGCTTCTGGCGGACCTTCGTTACCGGTTCAGCGGCATTCGCGAAGAGGACGTTTATCCACGGCTGCTGACGCCGCTGTTTCAAGATCGGCCGCTTCTATTGTACGGCTGCGCCGACCGCTCCATCACAAATGCCGCGTTTCAAATTGTAGGACGCAGCGGCCGGGAACTTATGGACATCGTTTTTTCAATCGATCTTCAGGCCGCAACGGCGGGCGGTCCTGACCTCCGCACTTCTTGGGCATGGCAGCGGGTCCTCCATCTCATCAGCGAGCATGCTCGGTCGGGAGACCCCCAGCTCGCGGAGGAAATCCGGTCGTTTGGTGGCCGCTACGGGCTCTCTCTTCCGTACGGCTATGGTGACCACGTTCCGCGACGGTGAGGGGCGACGTGCCAAAACTCCTTATAAATGTGCCCAGTGTTGAGTCGTTGGATGTGTCCCCTTACCGGATGGGTGGGCGGAGGCGATGCCGACGCTTAGCCCGCTTGCCCCTCCAGACCGTCGCTGTTTGAATTCCCTCTCAACCTGCACTCTGACCTGAGATGTATTCTTTATCTTCATCGTCACGCTCGAAATTATCATCGCTCGTCCTTAGCGTGTGAGCGCGCCTCCCCGCCCCGAATCTGTTCATCTATATCGCAGTTCTTAATCCGAGCCGTTGGCGACAGTAAATAAGACATTTAGGGAGACACTCCAGCCGGCGTCGTCGGTGCCGGAAATTTCCCAGGCTTACGCCCCCCGGCTACAGCGGACAACGGAATATGTAGTCGGCGTCGTTGACCTCGGACATTCCGAGATCGAACCTCCGGGCTCATCGAGCCTGGCTACGTATTAACAAGATGACGCTGAAGACGGAGCTGCCGCTTTAAACTCCGCGTCTCGTTCGGCATACCCTCAAGCATTCCTTCCCTTATCGCCGACGCCTTCAGTTTCGGTCGCGCGTTCTCATTCCTTCGAAGTTCTCTCATTGTCGCGGTTCTCCCTTCGCCGCCACGGGGACTTTTCTAGCGAGTTCGCAAGGGCACATTTTCAAAGCTTCATGACAAACATGCTCGCCAGGGTTGCGAAGCCGAATGAAAGTCGTTAGCGTTGAGTGCTTTTCAATGGAGTAGATTGCTTGACTGCAAGGATTTTAGACGGCCGGGCCGTGGCGGCTCAGATTCGCGATGAGCTTGCCGGTGAGGTTGCGTCGCTCCGCGCCCGGGGAATCGTGCCGGGTCTTGGCGTGTTGCTGGTCGGCAATCACCCGGCCTCTCGCTCGTATGTCACGGCGAAGGAGCGGGCCTGCGCGGAGATCGGCATGGTTTCGAAAGAGGTCCACCTGCCGGAATCAGCGGCGCGCAGGGAGATTCTCGACGCCGTTCGAGCCTTCAACGAGGATCCGCTCATCCACGGAATCCTTGTTCAGCTCCCGCTCCCCGATCCCGCTGTTCAGGACGAAGTGATCGGCACGATAAATCCTGACAAGGACGTCGACGGATTTCATCCCGTCAATGTGGGCCGGCTGGTTCTCGGGTTGCCGTCGTACTGGCCGTGTACGCCGCACGGCATTTTGCAGTTGCTGTACCGGAGCGGCATCACCGTAGCCGGCGCGCACGCTGTGGTGATCGGTCGGAGCCACATCGTGGGGCGGCCGCTGTCGATTCTTCTTTCCATGAGGCATCCGCTCGGCAACGCGACTGTAACGCTGTGCCACACCGGCAGTCGGGATCTGGCGGAACACACGCGCCGCGCGGATATTGTGATCGCGGCGGCGGGGCGACCTGGGACGCTGACCGCGGACATGGTGCGGCCGGGGGCGGTGGTCATTGATGTCGGGGTGAATCGTGTCGAGGATCCGTCGCACCCGAGGGGATATCGGCTCGTGGGTGACGTCGATTTTGACAGTCTCCTGCATCGCGCCTCCGCAATTACGCCCGTGCCTGGCGGCGTAGGGCCGATGACCATCGCCATGCTGCTGTTCAACACTGTCAAAGCGGCCCGTAGGCTGGAGGGCCTGGCGCCGGAGGGGTGACGGTTGTGCGTGTCCTGCACCGTTACCTGATGACGGACTATCTCATCGCGTTCGGGATGACGCTGCTGGTCATCACGTTCGTGATGAGTCTCGGTGCCGTAGTGCGAGCCATCGACCTGGGCGCGCGCGGCGTATCCGGGTCCATCCTCCTCCAGATCTTTGCCCTGAATGTTCCATACCTTCTTACCTTTACGCTGCCGATGAGTGTGCTGACGGCGACGCTGCTGCTGTTCGGCCGGCTCTCCTTCGACGGGGAGCTGACGGCCATGCGCGCCTCCGGCATGAGCCTTTGGCAAATTATCGCGCCCATCATCCTGCTGTCTGTGTTGCTGTCGCTGCTCTGCATATGGATCACGGCGGAGATAGCGCCCCGCGCCCGGCACGCGATGCGAAAGGTCCTGGTGCAACTGGGGGTGGAGGATCCGGTGAACCTGCTGGAGGCGGGGCGTTTTGTGAAGGATTTCCCGGGCCTCAGCATTTACGTTGGCGAGCGGTCGGGAAACCGCGTGACGGATGTGATTGTTTACGAACTGGGCGCTCAGGGCGCCGACACGCACATCCGCGCCAAGCACGGCGCGATCCGAACCGACCGCCAGGCAAAAGTCATGTTCATTGACCTCTATGAGGTGCGTATCGACCGCCGGGAAAAGAAAGGGCGTGAGGCCGGCCAGACGCACTACCTCAATGCGAGCCATTATCCCATCCGCCTTGATTTTGCCGACCTGCAGAGGAGACCTGTGCGCCGGAAGGTTTCGGACATGACATTTCGGGAGCTGATTGAGGCCATGCAGGATGTCAGGAAAGGCTTTCCCGAACTCAAGGCGGAAGATGTCGATCGGCAGCGGATGAGTGTGGCAGTCGAGGCCAACAAGCGGTTGGCGCTGTCGATTTCCTGCTTTGCCTTCACGTTGCTGGCCATTCCACTGGGCATGCGGTCCAAACGGAAGGAATCCACCATCGGCGTGGGCATCAGCCTGCTGCTGGTGTTCGTCTTTTACCTGTTCATCGTGGTGGCGAATTCTCTGGTGAAATACCCCGAATACCGGCCGGATTTGATCGCCTGGATTCCGGTGATCGGCGCGCAAATTGCGGGCGGGGTTCTTCTATACCGGATGCGCTGATCAGCCCGGTTCGAATTCTGCAGCGATCGCGGCAGCAGAAGCTGGCGACGGGTCCGCGGTGAAGGGAATCTGTCGAATATCGACCCGGGGGAGAAACTGTCTCAAAATTCGTGCGTTATCCTCCTCGATAAGCCCGGGCGACCCTCGGGTGTCGTTCAAATAAATGCGCGCCAATATCCCGCCGCGCGCCTGTAGTGCTTCTACCGACAGCAGCGTGTGGTTGAGCGTGCCAAGCCCGGCGCGGGCCACCAGGATCCACGGCAGGTCCAGGCGCATGAGGGCATCGATTTGGAGGCATTCTTCCGTCCACGGCACGAGGAGCCCGCCCGCCGCCTCGATAATCGGAATAAGTCCTCGGGATTGGACCTCGCGGACACAGCGGACGACGTGCTCGAGGGAAACGGTCGCACCTTCGCGCGCCGCCGCGAGGTGTGGCGAGGCAGGCAGCAAAAAGCGGTAAGGCGCCAGCAGGTCGTAAAGGGCGGGCTCTGTCCGAAGCCCGGCGGCCTCCAAACAAAAATCCAGATCTGGCGCGCGGCGATCAGGCAAGCACCCCGTCTGAACCGGCTTCATGGGTACCGCGCGAAGGCCGCGCCGCCGAACAGAGCAGAGAACCACGGCAGTGACAAATGTTTTCCCGACTCCCGTGTCAGTGCCCGCGACAATGACGCCCCGGTCAAATATCGAGGCGCCCCCAGTAATACCCGATCCGATAGGTTGCACGGACGCCCTCCGCATCGCGATAATTTTGCTCATACCACTCTGCGACGCGAATCAACTCCCGCCGGTTCAACGGGCGATCGCCTCTGGAAAAAATACCTCCGGTCACTCCAGATTTTCGAAGCATGTCGAAAATCTCTCGAATGGAGGGACGGAGAACGACATGTTCCTCCACGTCGATAGCGTCCAAGTGAAAGCCTGCAGATCGTAGGGCCTTTTCGACGCTGGGTTCCGTTGGCAGGTCGGCCGGGGGGGACGCATCGGGTGCGATGGCGCGGCGCGCCTCCTTCAATTCGCGAAGCGTCCCGGAAAGCATGAGCGAGACGCCAATCCGGCCTGCCTGCCGCAGATAACCCGCGAATGCCCTGCACGCCTCATCGATGGGTTGTAGCCAGTGCAAGGTGCTTGAGCTGAGCACGGCGTCGAACGATTCATCGGGCCGGAACCTGAATGCGTCCTCGCAAACGAAGAGGATTCGCGCGTGGGTATCGGTTCGTCGTCGGGCCTCTTCGATCATCCCTGGCGCGTGGTCGATTCCGATGACGATGGCTCCGGGCCATTTTTCGGCGATTCGACGGGTCAGGTGGCCTGTGCCGCAGCCCACATCGAGAACGCGGGTCGGCGGCGTCGAGTCGGGCCATCTCTCCAGCAGTCGATCCGCCGCCTGCCGCTGGACCAGCGCGGCATCCTCATAAGTCGGAGCCGCTGCGGAGAAACGCGCGCGCTGGTGGCGATCCAGTGCGGTCGTTTTCATATGGAGGTCGGCGATTTGTGCCCGAACTCAAGAGTGGCGAGGTAATCTCGGATCCGACCGACGAGCCATTCCGGGTCGGACAGCGGCAGGTCATGGTCCCCGTGCGGATGCTCGAGGAATCGGGCGTTGGGCATGAGCGCTGCTGTCCTGCGTCCAGCGTCTGCTGGGATCACCGCATCGCGCGTCCCATGCAAGAACAACGCGGGCACACGGCATGTTGGAAGCCGGGCTCGGGCATCGATCCGTTCGAGCTCCATAAGCCCATTCAACAGCGGATCGATCCCAATGGCAATGCTTGAGCGGACACGGGTTGCTATCGTTTCCGGGGCCGCGTGGGGCGATGTGAGTTGGTGGAAGCGAGACAGTGCGTCCTCGGGATTCTGGCTGAGCAGGCGCCTCAGCGCACGTACCCGGGCGATCGAGAGGCCGGGCCAATCGCCATCGCCGCAAAAGCGCGCGCTGGCCGAGATCAAAATCAACGGCTTATCGGCGGCTTTCTCCAATGCGCGGATGGCGCCGAGCGACCACCCGATCCAGAGATCGGCGCGGCCTGGATCGATCATTTCGAGCTCCAGCCCCGCCGCGCGGACAATCGGCTCCAGGGAGGATTCCGGAAACGCCCATCCAGAAAACAGAAAGGCGCGGGTCAACATTGCTCGAAGGCGTGGACGATGCACTGAGCCGCCCGCTCCAGGTCGCGATCGTCATGGGCGAGGCTCACTGACAGACGCAGGCGGGCGGTGCCCGCCGGAACGGTCGGCGGACGTATCGCCGGCGCCAGTATTCCCTCTTCCTTCAAAAAGGCAGCGATCCGCAGAGCCTTCTCGTTGTCGCCGACAAAGACGGGCAAGATATGGCTGGTCGCGGACCCGACGGAGATCCCGGCGTTGGCAAGGCGTTCGCGCAATGACGTGGCTTTTCGGCAGAGCTCGGCTGGCCAATGTGGATTGGCTTGGATCAGCCGGACGGACGCCTCTGCGGCCGCGATGACGGGCGGAGGAGGGGCTGTATCGAAGATGAAGGTTCTTGCACGGTTGACGAGGAGATCCCGCATGTTCGTCGAGCAGGTGACGAAGCCGCCGGCGGCGCCGAGTGATTTGCCCATCGTGCCCATGGAAATCAGAAAGGATCCGCTTGCGGGCTCATCTGCCGTCAGGCCGGCGCCCCGGGGACCCAGCACGCCGAGCGCATGGGCTTCGTCGACGAGCAAGATGGCTTCGTATTGGCGCGCGACTTCGAGGAGTTGGGGGAGGGGCGGGGAATCGCCATCCATGCTGAACACGGATTCGGTGACGATCAGACACCTCCGGTAGTCACGGCGGCGTTCTAGACGGCGGACCAGGTCGTGGAGGTCATTGTGGCGGAAACGGAAGAAGCGGGCGCCGCTGAGCCGCACGGCATCCAGCAGACAGGCGTGACTCAGGCGGTCCGCGAGGATGAGGTCTCCGTGTTCCGCGAGGATGGGAATCACCCCAAGGGCGGCAAGATACCCGCTGCTGAAAGTCAGCGCGGCGGGATGGCCGCGCCACTGCGCGAGAAGACCTTCGAAACGAATATGAAGGTCAGTCGATCCGGCGAGCAGGCGCGACGCCGTGGAACCTGGGGCGACTTCGCGGGCCGCGCGAGCGGCCGCTTCGCGAACGCTCGGGTGTGCGCTGAGGCCCAGATAGTCGTTGCTCGCCAGATTGAGAAATCGACGGCCTTCCCTTTCCAGATATGGACCGGGAGCGCTCCAGGATTCGATCGACCGCCACTCGGACCTCGAGCGAATCTCTTCTAAGGCGTGCTCGATCCAATCGGGCATTAAAACGGATATGCCGTCAGAGAAGGATCGCCTTGCCGCTGCCCCGCTCAATTCGGCCGATGACACAGGGGGATTCGCCAGATTTTACGAGGATGGACAAGGCGCGTGATTCGTCCTCCGGTCGAACCACGATCACCAAACCGATGCCCATGTTGAACACGCGGTACATCTCGTCCCGGTCGATGCCGCCGGTTTCCTGGATGAACTGGAAGACGGCCGGAGGCGACCACGCCGAACGGTCGATGACCGCATTGACCCGGCGGGGCAGGATGCGGGGAAGATTGTCCGGGAAGCCTCCGCCCGTGATGTGGGCCATGCCGCGGATGCGAATTTTTTTCATCAACGCTGAGACCGGTTTGAGGTAGCTGCGGTGGACAGCGAGAAGGACATCGGCGACGGTTTGGTCAGTCCCGGGAAAGATGTCATCGCACTCGAGTTGCGCCTTGCGGAAGACAACCGCCCGAGCGAGCGAGTAGCCGTTGGTGTGAAGGCCGCTGGAGGGCAGCCCGATCAGGACGTCCCCGCGGCGAATCTCCTCGCCCGTGATGAGCTCTGAGCGTTTGACCGAGCCGACGATGGTCCCGACAAGGTCGTACTCGCCGTCCGGATAGAGGTCTGGCAATTCGGCCGTTTCACCGCCAATCAGTGCACAGCCGTTTTCCTTGCAGGCGGCACAAATGCCCCCGACGATTTGTTCCAACACCGGCGCATCGATCCGACTCATGCCGATGTAATCCAGAAAAAACAGCGGCCTGGCGCCTTGGACGAGAATGTCGTTGACACAATGATTGACGAGGTCCCGGCCGACGGTGTCGTGCCGACCTGCGCGGACCGCAACCTTCAACTTGGTCCCCACGCCGTCGGTACTGCTGACCAGCAGGTGGCTCTTGCCTGGCGACCGAAACAATCCGCCGAAGGAACCCCATGCGCCGGTCACTCCTGCAGTGCGCGTGGCGGCGATTCGTTTTTTCAACCTCGCGAGGACGGACATTTTGGCGTCGATATCAACGCCGGCGGCGGAGTAGGCGGATGAGGATCGGTTCATGGTTTAGAGCCCCACAGCTTTGAAAATGCGGTCCACGTGTTTGAAATGGATCGAGATGTCGAATACCGTGTCGAGATCCTCAGGCGTAACCTTGTCTGCGATTTCGGGATCTGCGGCGAGGAGGTCCTTGAAATGTTCGCCCGTCCGCCACGCGCGCATGGCATTGCGCTGGACGACCCGGTATGCCACCTCGCGGCTGATGCCCTTTTCGGTGAGCAGGAGCAGGGCCTGTTGCGAGTGGATCAATCCGCGGGTCAGCTCAAGGTTTTTTCGCATTGCATCGGGATACACGGTGAGTGTCCGAACGAGGAACGCGAGTTTGTCGAGCATGTAGTCGAGCGCGATGGTGGCGTCCGGCAGCGCAACGCGTTCGACCGAGGAGTGGGAGATGTCCCGCTCGTGCCACAGCGCAACGTTTTCCATCCCTGCGATCGCGTAGCTTCGAACCAGGCGCGCGAGTCCGCAAAGCCGCTCGCCCAGGATGGGATTGCGTTTGTGCGGCATCGCGGAGGAGCCTTTCTGGCCCTCGGCAAAAAACTCCTCAACCTCCCGAACCTCCGTCCGCTGGAGGTGGCGAAATTCGGTGGCCCACCGTTCGATGGAACACGCCGCCAGCGCAAGGGCGGAAAAGTATTCCGCATGGAGATCGCGCTGGAGAATCTGGGTTGAGATGGGCGCCGGTTTCAGGCCGAGTTTTTTGCAAACGAATGCCTCGACGCGGGGGTCGAGGTGAGCGTGGGTGCCGACCGCCCCGGACAGTTGACCGACCCGAACGGTTTCACGTGCGATTTCAAGGCGGCGCTGGACGCGGCCGAATTCATCATACATCAACGCCATTTTGAGGCCGAAGGTGATTGGCTCAGCGTGTACGCCGTGAGACCGGCCAATCATCGGGGTGTATTTGTGCCGCCTCGCCTGAGCGGCGGCCGCTCTGCGCACGGCCTTCACGTCGCTGATCAGCAGGTCCGCCGCTTGCACCATCTGGACGGCCAGCGCGGTGTCAATGACGTCCGAGCTGGTGAGGCCCTTGTGAATGAAGCGGGCGGACGGTCCGACGTTTTCAGCCACACAGGTGAGAAACGCGATGACGTCATGGTTGACCTCGCGCTCGATTTCCTCGATGCGCGCGGTATCGAATCGTGCCTTTTTGACGATGTTCTGGAAATCCCGGTCGGGAATCTGGCCGAGCCGGTGCAGCGCCTCGCAGGCGAGCAGCTCGACCTTGAGCCATATCGAAAATTTGTGCTCGTCGGTCCAGATGCGGCTCATCTCGGGCCGCGAGTATCGAGGAATCATCGGCAGCAACCCCTTTTGGCGCTTGCAGTCCTATCAAACGCATCGCGACGCGGAAAAACAATTTTTCCGCGGCGGCTTGGCCGGCGGCCGATCATTCCACGAATTGCCCGTCTTTCTGAAACAGCCGCCCATCCACATAGATCGCGCCTCCTCGGCGGAGGTCTTTGATCATGTCCCAATGGAGACCCGATTTGTTTCGGCCGCCAGTCTCAGGGTAGGATTCCCCGAGGGCGAGGTGCACGGTGCCGCCGATTTTCTCGTCGAACAGAATATTCTTGATGAAACGCTGAATGTCGTAGTTGGTGCCGATCCCAAGTTCGCCGAGCCGCCGGGCGCCCGCGTCCATATCCAGCATTTTGAGCAGATATTCCTCATTCTTGGAGGCGGAGGCCTCCACGACGCGGCCTTTGCGAAAGACCAATCGGATGCCATCGATCTCTCGGCCCCCTTCGCAAACGGGAAAGTCGTACCGGATATGGCCCTCGACGGAATCTTCCACGGGACCGGTGAAGATTTCGCCGCTGGGTACGTTGTGGGTGGCCACCGAGGGGACAAAGGTTCGCCCCTTGACCGACATGCGAAGGTCCGTATCAGGGCCCACGATCCGGATTTCGTTCGCGTTGCGTAGACGGGCAATAAGCTTTTTCTGCTTTTTTTCCTCCTCTTGCCAGCCGCGAATAGGGTCCTCAAGGTGCAGGAGATTTGCCCGGAATACGAATTCAGCGAATTCCGACAGGCTCATTTCCGCATCTTGTGCATAAGCCTCGGTGGGGAAGAGCGTGAGCGACCACTTTTTTCTGAGAAGGATTCGGCGGACCGGTCGGCGGGCTTTTGTGAAACGCGCGATCCGCGAGGGGTCTACGCTGGAGAGCGCGCGGGTGTTCGTGCTGCCCATGATTCGGATGGTGCCGTCCACGGCTTTGGCATACGCGGTTTCGAACCGCGGCACGGTGTCAAAGTGCTCCGGCTGCCCGTGTTTGAAAAAAATTTCGGTGGCGGCGGCCGGTACCATCCGAATGACGGGAAAAGCGCCCGCTCTGAGAAGTTCTTCATATACGTCCTGAATGAGGGGCGCGGCGGTGTCGGGTCCCTCCACTCCAATGGTTTCGCCCTTGCGGGCATAAATGGAATAATGGACGAGCAGTTGCGCAAATTTTCGGATTCGCGGGTCGGAAATCATTCGGTTACTCCTTCATTTCGTTCAGAATATGAAAAAAGTTGGAAATTTCCACCGCAGACCTTCTTTTCGACGGGTCAGCTTCGAAAACGGGTCGACTTGTCCCGACTCGGAATGTCACGACCCCTCGGAGGTAGGTACCGGCATACGGCAGATTATTTATTGGGACCCAGAACGAATGCGAGAAAGCATGAACTCCCTATCGATTCCGGCAGGCCCCGACGCACTTCCTCGCCGCTACCGATACTCGATCAAGCTAGTGGCCATTAGGAGTGTTGTGTGTAATCTACGAGTACAAAAATCAGCTTGAGGGTCCACGCAACGGTTCGGATCCAGTTCGTTTGTATCAATTTTTCGATGGCTGTAAGAGCAAAACCTCTTTCAACGACTTGGTGCAGAGGAACTTGAATAAAAAAAGTTGAAAGCCACAGTATCGCGAGACAGCCGATCGCTCCGCATCGTGCGACAGAAAGGACCTCCGCTTGAATCCAGAGTGCAATGCCGGCGACAGCTTCCAGGAGCATCAGAGGGGCGACTAGGAAGGTGATCCGCCTCGTGTGGCGTCTGTGATAGAATTCCCACTTGTCAGACCTTACGTCGCGGAATGACGGATAGACTAGGAGTTGAACCATCCATATCACGCCAAACATGGCAGCTGAGGCTGTCAGCTCAATCGTATTTAACCAATGCTCGACCATTGACATGAGGGGGGATAAAAAGTATAAGTTCCTCTGACTATTTCGATTTTTTTTAACGAAATGCAGACAAAATTTGTCCGGAATTATGCTGTCGTTGACCAAACGGGTGGAATACGCGGTGATGGCGATCCTGCACATGGCTGAGGCGAAGCCATCCGAGTGGTGTTCGTCGAAGGGCATTGCCGAGCGCTATCAGATTCCTGCTGAATTGTTGGGCAAGGTTCTTCAGGCGCTGGCGCGGGCGTCGATTGTACAGTCCACGCCCGGCGTGCGCGGCGGTTATCGGCTGGCACGGCCGCTCGAGAGCCTAAACTTGGGAATGGTCATCGAAGCCGTGGAGGGTCCGATCCGATTGACGGACTGCCAGGCAAATCCGTCGGATTGCGATCAACTTTGTTATTGTACGATCCGAGAGCCGATGCAGGCGATGCAATCTCGGCTGCAGCAGTTCATCTATTCAATTCCGCTCGAGCAATTTCGTGGCTTTTCCAGTCAGGGAATGGTTCGATGACTGATCAACTTCAAGATTCCATATCGCCAGAGCAGACGGGCGCCCCGTCGGAGGGGGCTGGCATGCCCTCAAACGATGTGGTGTGGACGCCGGACCAGGTCCGCGAAATCCTTCGCGGCATTTTTGACCCGGAACTGCATATGAATATTGTCGACCTTGGTCTCGTTTACGATATCCGCATAAGTGGTCCGTCACTCGAGGTGGACATGACCTTGACGTCGCCCGGATGCCCCTACGGCCCTTACTTAATCCACCAGGTCAAGGACACGCTGAAAAGCTTGAAGGGCATCACTGACGCCAAGGTGAATGTGGTTTGGGACCCACCGTGGGGACCGGACAAAATGTCGGAAGAGGTGAGGCTTGAACTGGGATTTGATTTGTAAGGCTCAGGCGCCGGACGCGATGCAATAAATTCGCAGTCAGGCGGCACGTTGACGAGAGAGGAGATGAAATATGACGACCGATCAGACGCCATTCTTTGAAATTCGAAACCTTCGCGCGAGAACGGAAGAGAAGGAAATCCTCAAGGGCGTGGACCTCGTGATCAATCCCGGAGAAATCCATGCCCTGATGGGTCCTAACGGGTCGGGCAAAAGTACATTGTCCAGCGTGATTATGGGCCACCCGGCCTATGAAGTTACCGAAGGCGAGGTGATCTTTCGCGGGCGGAACATCCTCGAGCTGGAGCCGGACGAGCGCGCGCGTCTGGGCTTGTTCCTGGCCTTTCAGTATCCGGTGGCCATCCCCGGGATCAGCGTGGCCAAATTTCTCAAGAGCGCAGCCGAAGCCCGATTTGGGAAGGATGCGGTCAAGCCCGCTGAATTTTTGAAGGAGCTTCGGGAAAATCTGAAGTTCTTCGAAATGAATGAGGAGTTTTTGAACCGGTTTTTGAATGACGGGTTCTCGGGTGGCGAGAAGAAGCGAATGGAAATTCTTCAGATGCTGATGCTGAAGCCTTCGCTGGCGATCCTCGACGAGACCGATTCCGGTTTGGACATCGATGCGCTGCGGATTGTCGCCAAAGGAGTGAACCGGATGATCGGCCCGAATTTCGGGCTGTTGGTCATCACGCACTACGAGCGGATTCTGAATTATATCAAGCCTGATCATCTGCACGTCCTGATCGACGGCCGGATTGCGCTCTCCGGCGGCCCCGAACTAGTCAAGGAGGTCGAGCTCAACGGGTATGACTGGATTCGCGACCGATTTGGCAAAGAAGTCCTTGTCTAACGAGTCTGCGGAGGGAGATGGCATGAATACGGCGGAGACCGCTCACAAACTCGAAACCGATAGCAAGCTGGTTCAGGAGTATCAGTACGGCTTTGTCACCGACATCCCAACCGACGAGCTGCCCAAAGGCCTGAACGAGGACATCATTCGGGCCATTTCGGCGAAAAAGAATGAGCCGGAGTGGATGACCGAGTGGCGATTGAAGGCCTTCCGAAAGTGGCAGACGATGAAGGAGCCTCATTGGGCCAAGGTTAACTATCCGCCAATCGATTATCAGAACATTCGCTACTACTCGGCCCCCAAATCGGCGTCCGCGGGAGGTGTCGAGGCTGATCCCGAGCTGTTGAAAACCTTTGAGCGGCTCGGCGTGCCTCTCCATGAGCGAGAGCGACTGGCGGGCGTGGCGGTGGATGCGGTGTTCGACAGCGTGTCGGTTGCCACCACGCACCGCGAAATGCTCGCGGAGCTTGGAATCATTTTTTGTTCGATGTCCGAGGCAATCCAAAACCACCCAGAGCTAGTTCGTAAATATCTGGGCACCGTGGTGCCGCCCGGCGACAACTTCTTCGCCGCGCTCAACTCCGCGGTCTTCAGCGACGGTTCCTTCTGCTACATCCCCAAAGGCGTCCGGTGCCCCGTGGAACTCTCGACCTATTTCCGCATCAACGCGCGGGATACGGGGCAGTTCGAACGCACGTTGATCGTCGCAGAGGAGGGGGCCTACGTGTCCTACATTGAGGGCTGCACCGCGCCGATGCGCGATACGAACCAACTCCATGCGGCGGTCGTGGAGCTGATTGCGCTCGACCACGCGGAGATCAAATATTCGACTGTGCAGAACTGGTATTCCGGCGACGAGCAGGGCCAGGGCGGCATCTACAATTTTGTGACCAAGCGCGGGCACTGCCGCGGCCGCTATTCTAAAATCTCCTGGACGCAGGTCGAGGTCGGCGCCGCCATCACGTGGAAGTATCCGAGCGTAATCCTCGAGGGGGATCATTCCGTTGGTGAATTTTATTCCGTCGCTTTCACCAACAAGAAAATGCAGGCGGACACCGGCACGAAAATGATTCACATCGGGGCGCACACGAAGAGCACGATCATTTCCAAGGGAATTTCCGCCGGCGAATCGGTGAACACCTACCGGGGTCTCGTGCAAATTCTCCCCACCGCCCTGCACGCGCGAAATCACACCTGCTGCGACTCCATGCTCATCGGGAGCAAGTGCACGGCCAACACCTATCCCGTAATCGAGGCCGAGACCTCGACCGCGATCACGGAGCACGAGGCGACGACGTCGAAGATCAGCGAAGAACAATTATTCTACGTACAGAGCCGAGGGATCGATGAGGAGAGCGCCACCTCGCTCATCGTCAACGGCTTTTGCAAGGAGGTGTTTAAGGAGCTGCCGCTCGAGTTTTCCGTTGAAGCGGTCAAGCTTCTGGAGATCAAGCTGGAACACAGTGTCGGCTGATCGGAGGACTTTATGACCACGGCACAACTTGAGAGTCTTGCCCACGTCATCCCCGGCTTCAGCGAGGGTGCGCGTCCCCGCGTGGCCGAACCGCCGCTTCTAAAATCGAAGCGGGACGCCGCCTTCGCGGCCTATCTGGAACTTCCCGCGCCCACCGCGCGGGATGACGAATGGAGGCGGACTGACCCGTCCCTGTTTCCGTTTGAACAGTTCTCCCCAGCCCCGGTTCCCGCCCGCCAGGATAGCGCGTACGCGCCCGGACCTTGGGATGCGGAGTTTGATGTGGTGGTGAGTGTGGGCGACGAGGCCCTGTCTATCCTGGATGCCTCAGGCGCGATTGCCCGGGGCGAGATTGTGGTGACAACGCTCGCGGATGCGGCTGTTCAGCACCCGGAGCTGGTCAGTCGCTATCTGCAAGGGCCGGCCCGCGTCAAGGAGGCGCGGAAATTCAGCCTGCTTGCGGATGCCTTTTGGCAAATCGGGTTGTTCATCTACGTGCCGCCGAATCGCGGCGTCGATCGCGGTGTTTTCGTTCGGTACTCGCATGCTCATGCCGGCCGAGCTGTCGTGCCGCGTCTGCTCGCGATCGTTGACCGCGGCGGTCGCTTGACTCTCGCGGAACATTACGAATCGCCCGCCGACAAAGACTTGCTGGCAATCTCGTCCCGGGAACTGTATGCCTGCGCGGGCGCCTCGTTGCGCTCGGCATCGCTCCAGGAGTGGGGGGGCCAAACCTATCACATTGGGGAGGATTGGGTGCGAGCGGAACGCGACGCCCGTGTGGAATGGGTCACGCTGCTACTGGGGGGCCGGGTCAGCAAGATGATGGTCTCCTGCGACGTCCACGAGCCCAACGCGAATGCCTTCATGAGCGGATTGTTTTTCGCGAGCGGGAATCAGCGCGTCGACCAGAAAACTCTCCAACTTCACTCCGCCCCTCATACCTATAGCAACCTCCTCTACAAGGGGGCTGTCAAGGACAGCGGGCATTCCGTATATCAGGGCATCATCGAAGCCGCCCCGGGCGCGATCAAGGTCGACGCTTACCAGATGAACAACAATCTGATCCTCAGCGAGGGCGCGCGCGCCGATTCACTACCCGGTTTGCAGATTGACGCCGACGATCTCAAATGCAGCCACGGCGCCACGATCGGGAACATCGACCCGAATCAACTATTTTATCTGCGGGCGCGCGGCCTGTCCGACGCGGAGGCCCGCCAGATGCTCGTCATGGGCTTTTTCGAAGAGGTGATCGCGCGTGTGCCATACGAGTTCATGCGCGAGCGGGTCCGCGAAGACGTCCGCCGAAAGGTGGGAGATGCTGTATGAGCGAGTGGCAGGAAGTCGCCCGGGTGTCCGAATTCGACCAGACCGATCGGAAAATGGTCGATTTAGGAGGTAGCCACCAGATTGGTATTTTCCGCCGAAGCGACGGCTTTTACGCCATCAGCGTGTGGTGCAGTCACCAGAAGGCGTCGATGTTTCACGGCGAGGTGACCGACCATCAGATTGAATGTCCTCTGCACGGCGCTCGTTTTTGCCTGAAGACCGGACGAAATTTGAGCCTGCCGGCGGTTCGGCCGATCCGGCGTTATGACTTGAAGGTCGAAGGAGATCGGATTTTCCTGAAGGTCTGAGCCGCCCATGAATCTAGCGCCGCCAGCGCATGCAAGGGGCCTCGATGTCGCCGCGGTTCGGAGAGATTTCCCGATCCTGGACCGCGAGGTGTACCCCGGGCGGCGCCTCATATACCTGGACAATGCCGCCACGTCTCAGAAGCCGCGCGCCGTTCTCGACGCGATGCAACGCTTTTACCTCGAGTCGAATGCCAACGTGCATCGCGCCATTCACCGCCTCGCGGAGGAGGCGACTGACGCGTATGAGCAGGCGCGACGATCGGTGGCTCGCCTATTGAACGCGCCCGAAGAGCGCTGCGTCGTTTTCACGCGCGGAGCGACCGAGGCGATCAATCTGGTGGCTCACGCGTGGGGCGATCGCCACATTGGCGCCGGCGACGTCATTCTCGTAACTGAGATGGAGCACCACAGCAACCTCGTGCCCTGGCAGATGCTCGCCCGGCGAGTCGGCGCCTCTGTGGCGGCGGTGCCGGTCACGGATCGCGGTGAGCTGGACCTCGACGCGTTTGATCGGCTGCTCACCGGGCGCGTCAAATTGTTCGCCTTCACGCACGTCTCAAACGTGCTGGGGACGGTCAATCCGGTTCGGGAATTGAGTCGGCGCGCTCGTGCGGTCGGCGCCGCGGTTCTGGTCGACGGCGCCCAGAGCGTGCCGCACATGCCGGTCGATGTTCAGGCGCTCGATTGCGATTTTCTGGCCTTTTCCGGCCACAAAATGTGCGGGCCGACTGGGATCGGCGCCCTCTACATCAAAGCGGAGCGCCTCGACGAGATGGACCCTTTTCTCGGCGGCGGCGAGATGATCAGCCGGGTCACGATTCCGGAGTCAACATGGGCTGAGCCGCCCCACAAGTTCGAGGCGGGAACGCCGAATATTGCGGGCGCCGTCGGACTTGGGGCCGCGGCGGAGTATCTGCTGAATCTTGGGCTCGAGGCGGTTCACGAATACGAGCGCGAATTGGCTGCCCATGCGAGGATGCGACTCGCTGAGATTCCCGGCCTGACCATTTACGGGTGCGCGCCGGAGCGCGGTGGCGCGATCTCCTTTGAGATGGCAGGAATTCATCCCCATGACCTTGCGCATTTTGTCGACCGCGACGGCATCGCGATTCGCGCCGGACACATGTGCGCCCAGCCTCTGCTTCGGCGACTGGGCGTCCAAGCCCTGAGCCGCGCTTCGATGTACCTTTACAATACGACAGACGAAATTGACGCGCTGGCGCGATCGCTCTTGCGCGCGAGGGACTTTTTTGGCCGTGGAACTGGATGATCTGTACCAGGACATCATCCTGGATCATTATCGGCACCCTCGCCGAAGGCGACCCATCCCGGATGGAGAGGCGATTGTGGACGAGGAGAATCCCGTCTGCGGCGACCGCATCAAACTTATGGCCCGCCTCCGTGACCGGAAGGTGGAGGATATCGCTATTGACGTTCAGGGTTGTGCAATCTGCACCGCCTCCGCTTCGATGATGGCCGAACGGGCGTACGGCGCCACGGTGGACGAATGCAAGCGGTTCGCCGGCGACTTCATCCGGATGATGCGGGGCGGTCCTGAATTGCCAGAGAGCGAGCTCGGCGAACTCGCGGCCCTCCGTGGCGTGCGATCGTTTCCCATCCGCGTCAAATGCGCTACAATGCCCTGGCACGCGCTGGAAACTGCCCTGTCGCGACTGGAGCGCGAATCGGCCAGTTAGTGCGCGGTGCGCCACCTGTGCGGTTGCCTCCCTCACGAGGTGGTCCTAACATGGCTTGAGGCGTTTGATGCTTCCGTTCGTTTATCGGTTCACTTCGTGGATTCGGGACCCGCGTCGCGCGGGATACCTCAAGCCCGTGTCGGTGACCGTCGCTATCACAGCGCTGCTGATGCTGCTTTACAAGGGGTTGGAGGAACGGTTTTTCCCCACGATGCCGGTGTGGCAGTCGCGCCTCAACGCGGTGGTCGTGAGTTGCACCATCACCGGGGTCATGGCCTTCCTCGCGTTGCAAATCTACCGCCAGATGGCGCGAGACACGATCGAAGAATTGACCAAGCGCCTGCGGCTGAACGAGGAATTGATCAAGGAACGAAATCTCATCGAATCCTTGATGCAGAGTTCGGTCGACCGAATTTCGTTCAAGGATTTGGACAGCCGCTATATTCGCGCGAGTCGGTCCGTTGCAGAAACCTTCAAACTGTCTCGTCCGGACGAAGTGGTCGGTCGGAGTGATTTTGATTTTTACACCGAAGAATGCGCCCAGTTCCTCCGGCGAGAGGAACAAGCCGTCATCCGAAGCGGCAAACCGATCGTCGGCAGGGCCGTGCGGGAAGAGTGGCTGGACGGACGCGAGACGTGGGCCTCTGTCACAATCGTTCCGTTGAGGGAGCGTCAGGGCGCTGTTGTTGGCACGCTGAGTATCGCGCGCGACATCACGGAATCGCGGGCAAAGGAGGAGAGGATTCGGCAGCTCTCGCGAGCGGTGGAACAGAGCCCTCACATGGTGGTCATCACCGACCGCGCTGGTAAAATTGAATATGTCAATCCGAGATTTACCGAAATCACCGGCTATACGCTGGATGAGGCGATTGGGCAGACGCCGCGGATCCTCCGCTCGGGAGCGCACGGCCCTGCCTTCTATCAGCAGATGTGGGCCACCATTCTCGCGGGCAACGAATGGCGCGGCGAAATACTCAACCGGCGCAAGAACAGCGATCTCTTCTGGGTGCGGACAGTCATTTCGCCGATTCGCAACTCCGCGGGCGAAATAACCCATCTTGTCAGCGTTGCCGAGGACATCTCGCGCGAAAAGGAGCAGGCGGAGCAGATTCAGCGCGAACAGGCCCGCCGAAAAGAACTGGAACACATCATCTCGCGCGGTCCCGCGATAGTGTTTCTCTGGCGCAATGAGCCAGGATGGCCAGTCGAGTATGTCTCCGAAAATGTGGCGCAGTGGGGATACTCCGCCGAGGATTTGACCAGCGGCCGCATCCCCTACGCACAGGTTATCCACCCCGATGACCTGGCGCGTGTGGCGGACGAAGTGCGCCACTACACCGAGGGAGGGATCGACAACTACATCCAGGAATACCGAATCATCCAAAAGGGCGGCGAAGTGCGATGGGTCGAGGATCGCACCTGGACGCGGCGCGGAGCGGACGGAAAAGTGTCCCATTACCAAGGCGTTGTCCTCGACATCACCGAGCGCAAGCAGGCCGAACAGGCGCAGCAGGCGCTCCTGGAGGGGCTTCGCACGGTCCTGGCCATGGCAGACGACCTGTTCGCCTGCCCGACAGAAGACGCGCTCTACCTGCGGGCGGTCGAACTTGCCCGCGAACGGTTGCGCCTGGAACGCTGTGGCATTCTTGTTCTGGAGGGCGACCGACTGCATGGCACATACGGAACCGGACTCCAAGGCGAGACCACGGATGAACACAAGCTCGTGTTCGCCGTCGATGAGGTTTGGCGTGAACGGTTGAAACCCCGCGGCTCTCATGAGAAGCGATGGATATTGTCCGTCGAACCACATCGCGTCTGGCGGACAGACCACATTGAAGAACTTCCGCCCGGGTGGGTGGCGATTACCCCCATTCAGTCCAGCGCCCAAGAGGTGATTGGCGCCTTTTGCAACGACACGGCGATCAGCCGCGCCCCGCCGGATTCAATCGTCCAGGAAATCGTGGTGGTCTTCTGTTCGCTTCTGGCGAACATGGTGCTGCGCAAGAGGGCGGAGGAAGAACAGCTTCGAAGCCGAGCGGAGCAACGGGAAATCATGGAGCGGGCCGACCGTTTGAATTCCCTCGGCCTGCTTGCGGCGGGGATCGCCCACGAAATCAATAACCCGCTGCAGGGCATGTTGAGCCATGTGCGGGCGATCGGTCGGGCCCTGCCTGGGGAGTCGTCCGCGCAACACAACCTCCAAATGGTTGAACGCGGCATCGAATCCATCGCGTCGTTGGTGCGCAAGCTGCTCTACCTGGGGTCGAGCGAAAAATCGGTCGAGTCCGCCGATGCGCGCGAATGCGCCGAATTCGTTCTCCAGCTCCTCGCCGAGCCGATGAAAAAGTCGAAAATCCTTGTCGAAAGCCGTTTCCCTGCGTCGCGCATGATTCTTGCGATCCCTCGGCAGGAGCTGATCCAAGTGCTGCTGAATCTGCTGATCAATGCCCGGGACGCTATGCCCGACGGCGGGCAGATCACGTTGGTGGGCGAGGCCGGAGCCCGAACCGGCACGATCCGCATTTCGGATACGGGGCCGGGGATCCCGCCGGACATTCTGAGCCGTATCTTCCTTCCGTTCTTTACGACAAAGGGAACAAAAGGCACCGGCTTGGGTCTCAGCGTGGCCGAGTCGTTGATCCGCAGTAAAAATGGGAAAATCACGGTCGAAAGTCAGGTCGGCCGCGGGGCGACTTTCATCGTCGAGCTACCCTTGCGAGAGGTAAATCCATGAACTCCACCATACTCGTCATCGACGACGACGAACTCGTTCGCACCGGTCTCGCGGCTGATCTTTCGCGCGAGGGGTTCTCGGTGCTGGTTGCTTCCGGCGGACAGCAGGCGCTCGAGATGCTCAGAACCCGCCGTGCGGACCTGGTGCTCTGCGACCTTGTCCTTGGGGATATGGACGGCATCGACGTACTTCGCCGGATCAAGTCCGAATGGCCTGAGACGGCCGTTGTCATGATCACAGGTCACGCGAGCATCCGAAATGTGATGGACGCACTGCGCTCGGGCGCCTCGGACTACATCGCGAAACCGGCCGACCCCGACGAAGTCGCCCATCGACTAAAGACCGTCCTGGATGCGGAGCGCCTACGGCGCGCCCTTGCGGAGGAGCGCGGGCGAGTGGAGGCGCGACGCCGCGAGATGCAGGATTTGCTCATTCGATCCGAACGGATGGCCTCGCTGGCCACACTCGCGGTCGGCGCCGCCGAGGAGCTGAAAAAATTGCTGGATCCCGCCCTAGAGCACTTGGCCTCGATCCGGCATGTTCTGCCGGCAGAACACAGCGTGCTCGAGCCGCTGCGCACGGCGGTCGACCAGATCGAAAGGGCGCGTGCCGCCTTAGCCGATCTCGAGGCGATCGGCCGCGTGACATCCTACGAAAAGGCGGCAGTCTCCCTGAATGAATTGATCGAACGCTGCGTCCGCGATGCGCAAAATCGCGGAATGTTTGGGTACAGGACCAAGGCCCTCATTGAACTGCGCCTGGACCCCTTGCTGCCCGCCGTGTACGGGTCGCAAAAGGCGCTGGAGAAGTGCGTCTTCCACCTGCTGGCGCTTTGCGCCGACCGGGTGTCGCGCGGAGGCATCGTGAGCGTCGAGACAGCGGCCGAGCAGCTCGAGCATTCCATCGGTCGATATGGCTCCGGCAAACCGGGTGAATACGTGTCCATTGCATTCCGGGACACGGGGCCGGAATGGGAGAACCAGGACTTGGATCGGCTGATCGAACCGTTCTATCTGACGCGGCGTGGCGGCTGGCGTTTCATCAGCGGGCTGTCCATGGCCCTTGTGCACCGAATTGTGTCCGACCACGGCGGGTTCCTGGATGCCCGCGTGAACTCGGAAAAAGGGAGCCTCATCGCTGTTTATTTGCCGGTCGAGTCGGGTGCGGAAATTCTTTCTCTGCGTCCCGATTATACGGGGGCGGAACGGATTTTGGTCGTGGATGACAATGCCGAACACCGACGCGGTGCGTGTGAAATCCTGTCCAATCTCGGCTACGAGGTCATCGGGGCCTCGAGCGGCCGTGAAGCCGTCCGGCTGTTCGAAAGTTCGATCCGGGACGAGTCACAGCGCATCGATCTGGTGGTGATTGATCTGGTTCTGGGCGACGAGTTCGATGGCGTGGAGACGTTCAAGAAGTTGATCGAAATTCGCCCCGGCCAGCCGGCGGTCCTTGTCAGCGGATTTGCCGATTTGTCGAGGATCGTCGAGGCGCGCAAGCTCGGCATCCGGCAAACGATCCAGAAGCCCTACACCACCGAGGCCTTAGGCGCCGCCGTGCGCGCCGCGCTTGACCACTAACTGGGATCGAAATTCGCGGACCTGCTGGCGTCCCGCTCGGTCGACGGAGCAGCCAGCGGCTCTCGCCGGGCCGAAGCCTGCTATTCTCCACCCTCCAGGAAACCCTCGAGCTTGCGGAGCCGGGTGGGGTGCCGCAATTTGCGCAGCGCCTTGGCCTCGATCTGGCGGATTCGCTCGCGGGTGACCTGGAACTTGCGTCCGACTTCCTCGAGCGTGCGCGAGTAGCCGTCGTTGAGACCGAAACGCAAGGTCAGCACCTCCTGCTCGCGTTCGGTCAATGTTTTCAACACATCCTGGAGCCGTTCCTTGAGCAGGCTGAACGCGGTCATTTCCGACGGATTTTCCGCCGTCTTGTCCTCGATGAAATCGCCGAATGAGGTGTCGTCGCTGTCGCCAACGGGGCTCTGCAACGAAATAGGCTGCTGGGCCATCTTGAGGACAGATCGAACGCGCTCCACCGGCAGGTTCATTTCCTCGGCCACTTCTTCCGGCGTGGGTTCGCGGCCGAGCTCCTGGACAAGGGCCTTTTGGACGCGCATCAGCTTGTTAATCGTCTCGATCATGTGCACCGGAATGCGGATCGTCCGAGCCTGATCCGCGATCGAGCGGGTGATCGCCTGGCGGATCCACCATGTCGCGTAGGTCGAGAACTTGTAACCTCGGCGATATTCGAATTTCTCGACCGCTTTCATCAGCCCCATGTTTCCCTCCTGGATCAGGTCCAGGAAAGAGAGCCCGCGGTTGGTGTACTTTTTGGCAATGGAGATGACGAGCCGAAGGTTCGCCTCGACCATTTCCGTCTTCGCGCGAAGCCCCTTCCGAAGCCAGGTCTTGAGTTCCTTGTAATGGGCCTGGAACTCGTCGGCGGTCATGCGCTCCTCGAATTCAAACTGCTGAATCTTCTTGCGGATTTCCTTGATGACCTCCGGCGCGTTCTTCGCCTTGGACGAACTGTACTTTTTGAGCTCGTCGAGGAGGTTCTTCAAAATCTGGTACCGCTCGTCGGCGACAGTAACGAAGTCCTCGATGGCCTTCTGCTTGAAATGGAGCTGATCGAGCAACGAAGCCAATTTGTCGCGCGCCTGTTCAAAGGCTCGGCGCTTTCGGTCGCGCTCCTGCTTGGAAGGGCCGGCGCTTTGCCACTCGAGGAATTTTTTTCCGACGAGCTCGTGTTGCCGCTCCGTCTCCCTCCGGAGGCGGACAAGGGCTTTCATGTAGCGGTCTCGGCTTTCGACATGTTTGTCGCTGACGATCCGGTCGAACCGCTCGCGGCCGTCCTCGAGGCGCTGCACGACGGCATAGTAGGCGTCCTTGGCGAATCCAAAGAGGCCGAACAGCTTTCGCGCGTTGATCTCCGCCTCTTCAATGCGCATCGAAATTTCCACTTCTTGTTCGCGGGTCAACAGGGGCACCTGGCCCATCTGCCGGAGGTACATGCGAACGGGGTCGTCCAATGAATCCAGCCGCTGAGCGGCCCGCGCCTTCTCCTCCTGTTCCGCACGGAGTTTGACCGCCTCGTCGTCAGACTCAACAACTTCGATGTTCATGCCCCGGAGGAGGATGAGAATCGCGTCGAATTCCTCGGGGCTGACAACGGTCTCAGGGATAATCTCGTTAATATCGTCGTAGGTGATGAATCCTTGGTCCTGCGCCAGCTTGACCAACTGCTTGATCTTTGCCTGGCGTTCCTCGCGGTTGACTTGAATTTTTACATCGGGCACATCCGCGGGGGCGGACGCTTGCGCAGGAACTTGTTCGCCGTGAGCCGACTCTGTTTTGTTTGCTGTTTTGGACTTGGACGATGAGGATTTGGCCATTCCAGATTCCACGCTATGATAGAATTCACCTATTATACCTAAAAGGAGCAGCATAGTAGGGAGAACCGCGAATTCGTCAAGGGCTTGCGCGGAGTTTTTGAGCGGGTCACAACAAGTCCAAAATCTGGGAGGCCCGTTCCCAGCCGCCGCGCAGCGCGTGCAGTTGGTATTTGAAGCTGGCAATTTCCTCAGTGAGCTGTTCGCGCTCCGCCGCGCCCGCTCGCTCGCGCGCCCGCTGGGCGGCCAGTAGGGCTCGCTCCAGTGCTTTTCGCCGGATAGCTACAATAAGGTCCTGTGCGGCACGCTCAACGGCTTGTTCGTCGCTGTCCGGGCGTTTGGCGTCGGTGAGAATTTCGCTCGCCACGTCCACACAGTCGCGTCCCGCTGCGCGTGCCGCGGCGAGGAGATCGCCATGTTCCAACAACACCGGCAGCAGCGTGCGGGTCCGTTCGTCAGCGAGGTGCTCGGCCGAGACATAGCGCCGGATGAGGTCGGCCGTGTCCGGGCGGTGCGCCAGAAGCCATAATAGTTCCCACTCCTCCGGCGGCAGCGGAGTTGCGGTCTGCGGCGGCTCGGCCGATTTGGAATCATCCGTCCGCGTGCCGGATTCCAGCCGATCCAACTCTTCCATGAGTCGATGCTCGGGAATATTCAACCGCTCGGAAAGCCGGCGAACGAGCCGGGTTCGCATAATCGGACCGGCCGCCCTCCGGATCACGCGGAGCGAATTGCGAGCGGCTATTCCGATCCCGCGGTCGGTTGCAAGGTCCGTCTCTCGGGCGGCCACATCGACCAGGTAGTCCACCAGTCCCCGCGCCCGGTCCAACGACTCCTGCAGGGCGGC
This sequence comes from Kiritimatiellia bacterium, assembly GCA_025054615.1. Lineage (NCBI taxonomy): Bacteria > Pseudomonadati > Kiritimatiellota > Kiritimatiellia > Kiritimatiellia bacterium. Next base: position 99,365 of record JANWZO010000006.1, on the reverse strand, counting down.
CCCGCCGCGCTTGACGATAAGGCTGTCCGGGTCTTCGCCGGGTGGAAGCGAGACAAATTCCACGTCCAGTTCGGCCTCCAGAAAGAGCTCCGCGGCGCGCAGCGCCGAGGCCTGCCCCGCGGCGTCGGCGTCCATCAGCAGGATGACGCGGTCCGTGTAGCGCTTGAGGAGGGAGGCGTGCTCCTGCGTCACGGCTGTGCCCAGAGCAGCCACCGCGTGCTGGAAGCCGGCGCTGTGGCAGCGGATCACGTCGATTTGCCCCTCGCAGAGCAGGCACGCGCCCCGCTCGATGATCGCCTTCCGGGCCCGGTCCAGCGCATACAGTGTGCGGTTTTTTCGGAACAGGGGCGTTTCGGGACTGTTGAGATATTTTGGCACCTTGTCATCCTCGGACAGCGTGCGCCCGCTGAAAGCAATCACCCGGCCGCCAGGGTCGCGGATTGGAAACATCAGCCGATTCCGAAACCGGTCGTAACGCCTGCCAGACTCGGTTCGGGCGAGTAGGCCGGACGCCTCCAGCGCGTCGAGCGGAAAACCATGCTTTTTGGCGAGCCGTTCCATGGTGTCGTAAGCGTCCGGCGCATAGCCGAGCCCGAAGCTGTCAACCATCTCCGGATCGAGCTGCCGCCGGCGCAAATATTCGCGGGCGGCGTCTGCCGTAGGACTCCTGAGCAGGATTTCGCGGAAAAACGCTGCCGCCGCGTCGTGGATCCGGAACAGCAAATCTTTATGACCGGCGGCAGCAGGTTCTTCGCCTCCGAATTCGACCGGGACACCCGCGCGCGCCGCGAGCAGCCGGACGGCCTCGGAAAACGAAACGTTGTCATGGAGCATGATGAATTTGAAGGCGTCGCCGCCTGCGCCGCATCCGAAACAATGGAAAATCTGGCGCGCGGGATTGACAATGAATGACGGCGTCTTTTCCTTGTGAAACGGGCAGAGCGCCTTGTAATTCGCGCCGGCTCTCTTTAGAGAGACATAGGAGCCGATCAGTTCCACGATGTCGATTCGTTGACGGATTTCCTCAACCGTCTTGCGCGAGATCGCCATGTCCGCGATTCAGTTTTTCGTCGGCCCTAGGGGCGCCGCATCCCAGGAAGTCCCGTCGTTTTCGAGCCAGTCAATGGGCGGGTCGTCGGGCAAGGTCTCGCGGCGCGGAAGGTTCAACTCCGGCACCTTCTCGGCCATTCGATCGAGCCATGGCGCCGTATATGCGTACAAAGCGCGTCCGATCTTTGATTCGACGGCCACATGGCGGTGAAGCGGCTCATGCGGCAACACGCTCAGAAGGGTCAGCACCAGTGCCGCCACCAGGGCGGAGCGAATCAGCCCACAGAGCGCGCCCCCAATTTTTTCAGCGCTGCCCTTGAACGCGAACTGAAAGACAGCCGCGGTTGCGAGCCTCAGGAGCGTCAACGAAAAATACGCGGCCAGAAGCACTGCTCCGGCCGCCGTCAAAAGGGCGGCCGAGCCTGTCCATCCAGTTTGAGTAGAGACCCAGTCGGCTGCGGGCCGCGAAAAACGCCAAACCGCGGCAACACAGCCGGCTGCGATCAACATCCGTGTAAGCTCGCCCGAGAGCCCTCGGCGGATGCCCCCTGTAAGACCGAAGATCATAAACGCGAGGACAAACCAGTCCGCCAAATTCAAGCCCATCCAGCTCATGATGACAACCTAGGCGCCGGTGAACCCGGCTTCAAGCCCGAACCCGTCCCCACGGCGGTCAGTTCGCCGGTAGGCGGCGATCACCGGCGTTCCGAATCGCGCGGAAACGCCCAGTCGCTCCGGAGCCCATTCCAAGGCTTTTGACACGCCGAGCCGGCCGATTGCCCGATGAAGGCCCATCGGCCAGAAAAACTGCCCCGTCCGCCGCTCCGGTTCGAATCCGAACTGCCGGAACGCCTCCGCGACCTCCCCATGCCGGAAATTTCGCCACCGCCGGGTGTTTTGCTCGATTTTTTTCTTCGCTTCGAACAGGAACGGCGCCAGCAAATTGAAGCCGCCGGCCACCGGATAGTCGACGATGACCACTCGCCGCGCCACCCGCGCGCATTCCCGGATCAGCATCCGCCAGCGTTCGCAATGCGCCAGGAGTCGGACCGTCACGACCGCGTCAAACGACCGATCGGCGAACGGAAGCGCGATGACGCTGCCCACGACAAAACGGCATCGGTTCGATTGAACGAGGTCCGCGATTCGGGCCGCGCATATCGACTCGCTTCCTAGAACCGTGACGTCGTATCCTGCGTCCGCGAGCGGCCGGGCGAGCTGTCCGTGGCCGCCACCCACATCGAGCACGCTCCGCGCACCGGCCCTCTGCAACGCCTCCAGCACCAGGCGCTCCTGCCGCTCCAGCATCCACCGGCCCACGTCACCGGCAAACCGCGCGGCATAGGACGCGGATGCGGTTTCCACATCCGCCAGCTCTGGGCCGCTCGAGAAAGTCTGCGATGCCATGGCAAAAGTATCTGGAAAGTTCCATCGTATGTAAAAAAATTCCGCGGCGATTCCATAGGATGGAAATTTCGCGCCGTATCTAAACCAAGGCTCAGCGCTTGTAGGGAGGCGGTCCGACCTCGACATCGACAATCTCGGGCCCCCGGCGGTTCGCTGGCGTCTGGAATACGCTCAAGGGATCAATAAACCCTGCAAACGGTGGATAGGGAGGCCGCTCCTGCATTTGAACCATGCGATACTCCGCCGAGGCCGCCTGCCAGACAACAAAAGCAATCACCACCAGCAACAGATTCGTTGAGAAAAGACCGACGATCGCAAACAGCACGGCAAAGATCCTGCCCAGGCGCACCGCTCGCCGCGTGGCCTCTAGCCGGCCGACTCGATTGGCCAGCCAGGCGCGATAAACACGTCCGCCATCCATCGGGAAACTCGGCAACATATTGAACACTGCCAGGGCAAGGTTGATCGATCCCAGGAAATGGATGGTGTTCGCAAGATGCGACGCGCCCGCGGCAAGAAACCACGGGGAGGCGGCCCAAGCAAGCACGGCAAGAGCGATGCTCACGACCGGTCCGGCGATTGCAATCACCAGTTCATCCGTCGGTCGGCGGGGCGACCGGGTGAGGAAAGCGACTCCGCCAATCGGCGTCAGCACGATGTCGCGAACCGGATAACCGCGCCCGCGCGCAACCAAGGAATGCCCTAGCTCATGCAGGGCAACACTCGCGAGGAGCCCCAGGGCCGCGAGCCAACCCCAGCCGGCCGACCGGACCCCCAGTGTCTCCGCCATGTTGAAGGCGATGAAGGGCAGAAAAATCAGCAGCGTCCAATGCAGCTTGATTGGAATCCCATAAGGACGCGCAATGGTCAGTCCGCCGAACATGACTTCACCATCGCGCAAACGCGCCCTGGCTTCAACTCGATACGAAAAGATGCCGATGGAGGCTTGATCGATGATTGCGAACTTGGTATTTGAATTTCAGGAGGTGTTATGAAAGCCGTCAATTATTTTCTCTTAGGCGCCATTTTTTCTCTGATTTCAGGTAATACCGCCTGCGCCATCTGGGGGACTGGGACCAAGACCGAGTCGGGCAACGCGCAGATGAATCTGGGGGAGTACAAGGGCCTCAAACATGCCATCGGAGTAAAAGGTTTTCGAAACGAGTCCGGCTGGCATGGGCAATGGAATCTTGGCGATAACCTTACGGTCATGCTGGAATCGGCGCTGTTCGATTCCGGACGTTTCGTGGTCGTTCAGCGCGAACAACTAAAAGACATCATTGAGGAGCAAGACCTCGCCGCGAGCGGGCGGATGGCCAAGGCTCAGAAAGTGGCGCAAACCGGGAAAATTCGACCGGCCAAATATATTGCTTCGGGTGCGATCGTCGAAGCGAGGGAAAACACGTCCGGCGGCGATGCGGGCATCAACATCGGCGGTTTTCGGGTCGGGGGTGCGAAAAGTTCAGCCACGCTCACGGTCATCATCACGCTGACCGATACCACGACCGGTGAGATTGTGGCCAAAGAGAGGGTGACCGGCAAGGCTGGCAGCATGGGGTTGCGAGTGGGCTACGCTGGAAGATTTGGCGGTGAACTGGGTGGATTTGCAAAAACACCCATGGGGGAGGCGGCCCAGGATGTTATCAATCAGGCCGTCGCGTTTTTGGCGGGGAAGATGAAGGAGATGCCCTTTGAAGGCAACGTGGTGCAGGTGGCGAAAAACGGCCAGATCATTATCAACCGCGGCAGCGAATTCGGCGTCGAAGTAGGGCAGGAGCTTGTGATGGTGGAGCAAGGCGAAGAGCTGATCGATCCGGCAACCGGTGAAATCCTCGGCGTCGAGGAAGGTGGGGAAATCGGCAGATTAAAAATCGTGCGCGTGTCCGAAAAGGTAAGTTACGCCGAGGTGATCGGCGACGGCGAGAAAAACCCTGCGCCCGGCACCATCGTGCGCGCGAAGTAACGAGCCCCGTACGGCTCTGTGTCTAATGTCAGTTAGCCATTAATTTTCAATGCGCTGCGCCTTGGAGTCAGCCAGAAGGTTCAAGCGCGAAAAATCGAAGAGCAGAATACTAGCGTGGCGTCCACTTGTTGAATGCAAACCTGCGAACCACTCGCCGAATTTCTTTTGAACGTTCGAGCGACGACGTCTCTAAAGATCTAATCTTTTGTAGAGGTTTTGAGGGGCTCGCAAGATCATGGAGGATGGTCTCTACAATCGATGATCGAATCCGTGTAGGCGTCCCATTCATTCCAGTCGAATTGTGGAGCGATCAAATACCGAGTAAGAGTCAAAGCTGGCCATACAAAAAAACGCTGTCGAATAAGATCGCATCTGCAGCGATTTCTCAGCTGTTTTCCGGTTTCTAGGCGATGGGACAACACGACCCGGGCGGGGTTGGAAATACTCTTTAGGTAAGCCTAATGTTGCCATCGGTTAGAAAATTGTTGGCGGTGGGAAATGATAATCTCGCGCGCGGCGAGGGGATCTCATCGTTTGGCGGTAGTAACTCAGATGTTGGCGATTTCAGTACAGCGGTTGGGTTCGGCAATGAAGCTTTAGGACTCTGCAGAATTGCTGTCGAATGGGTTTAGCTCGCTTAGTGCGATCGGCGCCGGCGCTGTGGCCGCGTCCTCAGTTGCCGTCGGGAATAACGCGCTGGCGGTTGGACAGCGGACGACGGCGTTGGGAGATAACGCGCTGGCGTTCGGCAATAACAGCGTGGCTGTGGGCGAAGACAGCGCGGCGCTTGCAGACAACAGCGTGGCGCTCGGCGCCAATAGCGTGGCGACCGAGCCGAACACGGTCAGCGTGGGTGCCCCTGGAATGGAGCGGCGAGTGACGAATGTGGACGACGGACGGAATGGTACCGATGCCGTGAATGTGCGGCAGTTGAGACGGACGGAGTCGCGCCTGAATGCGCGGATCGACCGCGTGAATCGGCGAGTCAGCGACCTGGAGAAGAAGGTGGAAAAGAACACGGCCGACATTGCCGAGCTGGGCCGAAGGCTGGAAAAGACGCAGGCGCGCGCCTATGCCGGAGTGGCTTCCGCGGCTGCGATTGTGAGTCCGATTCAGTCGTTGAAGACGGGAGACACGACGGTGACGGCTGGCGTCGCGTTGTATGAGGGCGAAAGCGCAGTCGGTGTAAATGTGGCGCACGCGCTGGATGCGAAGACCTTCGCGGAGGATGGTTTGTACGTCAGTGCGGGGATTGCCGTAAATTCGGAGAACAGCGTTTTGGCGCGACTAGCGGCCGAAGTGAAATTCTAGAGAGATTGCGGATGCGGGAGCGCCAGCGGATTCGCTCCGCTGGCGCTCTTCGCATTTTGAGTGGAGTTGGGCGCGGAGAGGGAAGTCCCTCCACTTCGAAGTTCCGAGCGAGAGGGTTGATGATGTGTGGGAAGGTGATGGCTGCATTATTCGCCGCGGTGATTCTGATGGGGTTTTGCGCGTCATCGCGTGGCGATGAAGCCGCATCCGGAGTGCCGCCGGCATATCGCATCAGGGACGTCTCGGTCAGCGGGGTGTGGCCGCTTCGGAAAAAATCAGCGAGGCAACTGGTAGAGCCCTTGCAGGGCAAGGCGTTCGAGCCCTCCGAAGTTCAGGCCGTTGCCGACCGGCTTCGGATCAAACTGGAAGAAAACTTTTATCCGGACGCGAGAGTCCGATGGAAGGCCCTGTCGAGTCCGGAGCCAGGCTGGATTGATATTGTTTTCGACACGGAACCTGGTCAACGCGGACGAATTCTGGAAATGGTTTTCTTGGGTGCGCGGGCGGTTGACGGTTCCACGCTCCGGCGGGCGGTGAAGTTGAGGGATTATGGAGGGGTATTCGATTTCAGCCGTTCGAGCATTTTGCGGCGCGGCGAATTGGGTGAGGACCAGAAACGGCTGGTTGCGCTTTATCAGGAGAGAGGTCACTGGGATGCGGTCGTGAGAGAGCCGCGCGTCGACTATCTCCCCGGCAAACGGGGCTACCGTATTGTCTGGCAGATCGAAGAGGGACCCGTTTACGCGGCGGGGCATGCCTCGATCAGCGGGGTGCCGTTGCGCGATCGAAGGGAAATTCTAGAACGTGCGAAATGGAGATCGGGTGAGGTTCTAAGCCGCAGTTTGATCGAGCGTCTGCACGCGACCGCACAGTTGTACTGTTACGATCAGGGATATCCCTTTGCGGAAGTCCGCCGATCGATCACATTTGATTCTCGGACGCGGACCGGAAATGTGGATTTGGAAATCGACATGGCGTCGCCCGCTCGACTTCGAGGCTTCGAGATCTCTGGTACGCGGCGGGTTTATCGCTCGGCGGTTCGCCGGGCGTTTCCGATCAATGAGGGGGATCGATTCAGTCGCAGGGGCATTGTCCGGGGGACACGCAACCTGGAAGAGAGCGGAATTTTTGAGTCCATGTTGGTGGAGTGGCGCAAAACGGAGTCCCCGTCGCTGTTCGATGTGTTTGTGCAGGTAGAGGAGAAACCGTCGGGCAGCGCGTCTGTGGGCATTCAGTACAACACGGATATGGGCGCGTCGCTGTTCGCGGAGTTGAGGGAACGCAATTTTGCGTTTGGACCGCCATGGAGGGGGCAACGGATTTATGCCAACGTGGGCGGCGCCGTGGGATCGGGGTGGTTCCGCGCGGAATCTACTCTGACCTACCCTCAAGTTTTGATGAATACCTGGGATGCCGAGGGGGGTGTCTTTTATGAAAAAAACGACAAATATACCGATAGTTTCGGTATCGATACCTTGAATGCGTCCTCGGCGATGGCCTATCCCCTTGTTGATCGCGGCCGTCTGTCGGCGGGGCCTGAAATTTTGATGTATGAATCCTACGCGACGTCCACCAATGCGGCTGAACTTCTTCAGAACATTCCGATGGATGCAACGTTGTTGCCGATCCGAATGGAGGCAAACCTTTATTCGGATCTTCTATTGGATCGCTATGCCTCGCCATTCTACTACGACTCGTTAACCACCCTGAAGATCGCTTCGGACGCCGTGGCCTCCGATCTTTCGTGGATCTATTTCGATACACGCTTGACTCTAGTGATTCCGTTGCCGAAAGGGATCGATCTGGAGTCCCGTCTGGGGTGGGCCACGTCCGATGGGGGTGTGGAGACCGAGAAGCTGCCGCTGCCCATTCGACTGTATCTTGGAGGGACCGACACGCTGAGGGCCTTTGCGTATCGAAGTGTGGGCGCTATTTATGAAAACGATGTCAATCTCGGTGCGGGCAGCATGATGTGGTCGGCAATGGAAGGGCGTTGGAGGCTGCGGGAGTGGCTCGCCCTGGCCTTGTTCTATGAATGGGGTGACGTCTCCATAAATTCTTGGGAGCTTGGTGGAGAGGGACCGGTTTCAGGATGGGGATTTGGTTTTCTCCTCGGACCCAAGACGACGCCGATCCGCGTTGACGTTGGGTTCCCTGTGGAGACGTTGCCGGATGATTCTGTAAACGAACGTGGTAAAGCGAGATTCTCCGTTTCCGGTCTGATTTATTTCTAATCGAGTGGCCGGAGCTCGTCGCCGCTTATCGCATCGAGGACCCGGAAGGCGCTCTGAACTCAGACCTTAGCGGTCTGACCGTCTAAGAGGAGAACGTTTTATTCCCCGTGATCTGTCGCCTCTCCGCGATTGGGCACGCCGCATCTGGCGTTCTTCGGAGCGGGATCTCTACTCGGGTTCGTCAGACCTACCTTACCAGATGGCCGCTGCAACATGAGGGTGAGCTATGGTTCGGAGCTTGCCCAGGGCTGAGCAGCGGAATTCCCAAATTGGATCCCCGGAGCACGAACCAAACGCCGAGAAGGGCTATGGTCGCAGGGAGCACAGCGCGAAAGCGCCCTCTGAGCCGGGCATGCAGCGAGGGTCCGGCCAGGCCGAGAGCAAAGATCAGGGGAGCCGTCCCAAGTCCAAACAAAAACATGAAGAGGGCGCCATGCCAGGAGGTACCGGTTGCGACCGCCCCCGCCAGAGCGATGTATACAAGCCCGCAGGGAAGAAGGCCATTGATCATGCCGATGACAAACAAATTGCCCAAAGATCCGCTCCGCAGGCGACTCACCATGATCTGTTGCAGAGGGGTCATCGCTCGGGTGATCCAGACGGAAAGCCCACGTGGGACAGCAGGCAGGAGGGCGCCTGATGCATAGAGCAGGAGAAGCACCCCGCACAGGATGGAAACAGCCCGCTGCAGTCCTGCCAGGTTCAATGAATGGCCGATTCCACCGAAAACGGCCCCTAGGGCCGCATAGGTCATGGCTCGTCCGACATTGTACAGCAGCCGCCCGAAGACAAGTTTACGCCGGCTCAACCCGTCCGCCCGTGGAAGCGCCAGCGCGAGCGGACCGCACATACCCGCGCAGTGAAGGCTGCCGGCCACTCCCAGAACAAGCGCGCTCATCCAGTATGCGTTCATTGCGCGAAATCCATCTCACTCCGGTATCGAAGGCCTTCCGCCTCCCATTCGAGAATCGCTCGCCAGCGGCCCGGCTCCAGACGTGGTGGATCCCAGCGGCCTTGACCCAGTTCGTCAACCTCGAGCCGGTTGGTGATGTCAAGCCTCGCATCAGAGGGACGATAGAGCGTCAACACCGGGTTGCTTGCGCCTGGTTGGATCCGAACCTCGAAGCTGCCGTCTTGCAAGCGGACCAGTGTGGGGTAACCGAGTTCCTGAGCTCGGGCTAGGCTGTCGATGGTCTCCTGATGGGTCAGGTCGCGCTCGTAGTAGTTTTCCGCCACTAAATCCTGCCGGTGGCCCAGGGACCAGACGACGAAGATAATCATGGACACAAAAAACGCGGCGAGGAACAGTCCGATGCCCCACGGCCATGGATTGCGCGGCGCGTTCATGGCGTCGCAGGGCCAACGAGGTTGGTTTTTCGCACGCGGACGCGCTCGCCGTTTTCATACACGCCGATTTCGATCGGTAGATTCCCGTCGATGAACCGCCCGCGCGGCGCGGAGATGACCGCGGCGGACTGCGCGAGACCCTCGCGCGGCGCAACGAGCGCACCACCGGCCAACGTCAATCTCGCGTCGGGCGGCGACTCGATGCGCAAATCGACTGGTATTTCGCGCGGCGTCTTGTTGACGACCTTGACCAAAAATAGGTTCCCGATCTCGCCGCCGGGCATTTCCTGAAACATCGAGCCGGGCGCGCGCAGGATTTGGGTCTCGACATTGTCGCGCGTGATTAGAATTCCCGCGAGCACACCCGTCAGCGCGAGCAAGAGAATCGTGTAGAGCGCCATTCGCGCATTCGGACGGAACGGGCGGCCCTCGGCAATATTTCGCTGCGAGGCGTAACGGATCAGCCCGCGAGGGAAGCGGAGCCGATCCATTACGCTGTCGCACGCATCGATACACGCGGTGCAGTGCACGCACTCCATCTGCAATCCGTTGCGGATGTCGATGCCGGTGGGGCAAACATCCACGCAAAGCCCGCAATCGATGCAGTCGCCAATGCCGGCCTCGCGGCGCTGCTCGCGCGTTTGTCCTTTGCTGAAGCGTCCCCGCGCCTCTCCGCGGCGGTGATCGTAGGCGACGATTAGCGAGTCGTTGTCGAGCAATACCGATTGCAAACGTCCGTAAGGGCAGATGAACGTGCAGGCCTGTTCACGAAAACGCGCGAAAATTCCGTAAAAGAGCAGCGTGAACAGGATCAGGGCGATCAGCGCGCCGGGCTGCTGGAAGGGAGTGCCCGAAATGAAGGCCCACCAATCATCCAGACCGACGAAGTAGGTGGACAGCCAATTGGCGGCGACCCACGAGACGAGAAGGAAAATCCCGTGCTTCAACGTTTTCTTCGCAATTTTTTGGGGTGTCCATGGCGAGGCGTCAAACGCGCGCTGTCGCGGCCCGTCCCCTTCGATGGCGTGTTCGATTTTGCGGAAGACCATTTCCATGAAAATCGTCTGCGGGCAGGCCCATCCACACCAGATCCGTCCGAAGACGGCGGTGAACAGCACAATCATTACAAAGATCGTCAATAGCAGTAGCGCGAAAATGTAGAGGTCCTGCGGCCAGAAAATCTGGCCAAACAGCGCAAATTTTCGCTCCGGGATGTCAAACAACAGCAGAGGGACGCCATCGATGCGGATGAAAGGGCCCGCCGCAAATATGCCGAGCAGCAGCCACGAAACCCAGGTGCGCCAGCGGTAAAAGCGCCCGGCGGGCTTGCGCGGGTAGATCCAAATGCGGCGGCCCAAGCGGTCCGCGGTCGGGATTTGGTTGCGGAAATCTCCGTAGTCGACGGCCGGAATCGCGCTGCTCATCGGACTTTGGATGCGGGTGGAAGAACGATGGTTCCCGCGTCGGAGCGAAAATTTCCATGGTCTGTAAAAAATTTTTTTGTGGCTTCCATCGTATGGAATTTACAGATTCTGTAAAAATTTGCTCCGGCGGACGGCTGCCTTATCCCTCCGCCTTCACACCTTCCGGCGCTTTCGGGTTCGCGGGCGCGGTGCCGCGTAGGCTGAAAATGTAGCTGGCCACGGCGTGGATGTCGGCCGGGCGCAACGTGTTTTTCCACGGAATCATGCCCTTGGCGGGGACGCCTTCCCGGATGATGTGTACCGAATCGGCGAAGGTCGGGCCGTGGATGAAGTAATCATCGCAGAGGTTGGGGCCGATGAGGCCGCCGCCGTCGGGCGCATGGCAGACGGCGCAATTGGCGACATAAATGCCCTTGCCCTTGGCGAGGATTTGCGGGTCGGCGGATGGCTCGTCGAGTGAGGCGGCGACAGCGGCGAGCGCGGGGGCTGGCGCGGCCTGCTGTTTCCGGGCGCGCGCCACCTCTTTTTCATACTGCGCGGCCTGTGAATCGCCGATTTTGAAGACGTCGAAGTAGAGCACGTAGATGACTGAAAATATGATCGTCAGGTTGAACAGCCAAACCCACCAGCGCGGTAGTTGATTATCGAGCTCGTTGATGCCGTCCACCTCGTGGCCGGCCATCGGCTTCTCTTCATAATCACGTTTCATGGCGGCGATCTCCTTCAGACGGCGAGCCATCTTCGAGAGGCAAGCGGCTGGCGTGCTCGACCTGTCGTCGGCTCATTGAGAACACCCAGCAAAGCAATCCCGCGAAGATGAGGACAAAAATGACGAGTGAAATGGCCGGAAACGCGCCAATTCCCGGGATGTGCTCCAACACATTTCGGATCATAGCGAGGCTCCGGCGAGATGTTTTTTCTCCGCTTCACGCTCGGCCTGGATGTCGGTGCCGAGGCGCTGCAGGTAGGCGATGAGCGCGATGATTTCGCGGTCCGGTTCGACCGGCACCATGTTTCGTTTGAGGTCTTCGGAGATCTCCTGGGCCTGCTTTTTCAGGTCAGCCATCGCCTGGTATTCGTAGCCGGGCGGGTAGGGGACGCCGAGCTTCCGCATGAGTTTAATCTTTGCTGCGGTAGAGCGGGTATCGAGCTTGTTCTTCAGCAGCCATGGATAGGGCGGCATCACGGAACCGGGCGAGGTGGAGCGTGGGTCTTCCATATGCCGGGCGTGCCACGCGTTCGGATATTTCTTGCCGATCCGGTGCAGGTCCGGTCCGGTTCGTTTCGAGCCCCACAGGAACGGATGGTCGTAGACGTATTCTCCGGATTTGGAATATTCGCCATAGCGCTCGGTTTCAGAGCGGAACGGGCGGACGAGCTGCGAGTGGCAGTTGACGCAGCCTTCGCGAATGTAGATGTCGCGGCCATGCAGCTCGAGCGGGGTATAGGGGCGAACGGAAGAAATGGTCGGAATATTTGAGCGGATGACGAACGTCGGGACAGCCTCGACGATGCCGCCGATCAGAATCGCGATGAGCGCAAGCACGGTGAACCAGAACGGTTTCCGCTCCAACCATCGGTGCCGGTACGGATGCGCGTCGTCTTCTTTGAGAACGGGCGCCATTTCGGCGGGCACCTGAACCTCGACGTCCGGCGCAAATTGGCCTTGTTTCGCAGTGCGGTAGAGATTGTAGGCCATCAAGATGGCGCCAAATAGATAAAGCGACCCGCCGATTGCGCGCAGGATGTACATCGGGATGAGTTGTAGCAGGGTTTCGAGGAAATTCGGGTACTGCAGAAAGCCGTCCGGCGTGAACTGCTTCCACATGAGCCCCTGCGTGACACCTGTCCAGTAGATTGGGATCAGGTAAAACATCATGCCGATCAGCCCGATCCAGAAGTGCCATGTGGCGAGTTTGTTGGACCAGAGCGATGTGTTGTAAAGCCGGGGAATCAGCCAGTAGAGCATGCCGAAGGTGAGGAACCCGTTCCACCCGAGCGCGCCGTTATGTGCGTGGGCGATCGTCCAATCCGTAAAATGCGAGAGGGCGTTGACGCTTTTGACGGACAGGATTGGGCCCTCGATCGTCGCCATACCGTAGGCGGTGACGGCCACGACGAGGAACTTGAGCACCGGATCCTGGCGCACCTTGTCCCACGCGCCGCGGAGCGTCAATAGCCCATTCAGCGTGCCGCCCCACGACGGCGCGACGAGCATGACGGAAAAGACCATGCCGAGCGATTGCGCCCAGTCGGGCGTCGCGGAATAGAGCAGATGATGCGGGCCGGCCCAGATGTAGATGAAAATCAGCGCCCAGAAGTGGATGATCGAGAGCCGGTAGGAAAAGACCGGGCGGCCGGACGCCTTCGGGATGAAATAGTACATGAGGCCCAAATAGGGCGTAGTCAGGAAAAAGGCCACCGCGTTATGGCCGTACCACCATTGGATGAGCGCGTCCTGTACGCCGGCGTAGATCGAATAGCTCTTGAGCCAGGAGAGGGGCAGCTCGAACGAATTAAAAATGTGCAGTACGGCCACCGTGACGACGGTGGAGATATAAAACCAGATCGCGACGTACATGTGCCTTTCGCGCCGCTTTGCGAGCGTGCCGAACAAGTTGATTGCGAAGACGACCCACACCAGTGTAATCGCGATATCGATCGGCCACTCAAGCTCGGCATATTCCTTTCCGGTCGTGTACCCCAGCGGCAGCGTGATCGCCGCGGCGACGATAATCAGTTGCCACCCCCAGAAGTGGATCCATCCCAGTGTATCGCTGAACATGCGCGTCTTGCATAGACGCTGCAGCGAATAATAGACGCCGGTGAAAATGCCGTTGCCGACAAAGGCAAAAATCACTGCATTGGTGTGCAGGGGACGAAGCCGCCCGAAGGTCGTCCACGGCAAGCCGAGGTTGGCCTCCGGAATAAAAATCTGAAGCGCAATAATGACCCCCGCGAGCATGCCGACGATGCCCCAGAACACCGTCGCAAAGGCGAAGGCCCGCACGAGGCGGTTGTCATAGCGGATGGTTTCCATATTCATGGCTGCTCTCTCCTCGTGGATTGCGATGGGATCGAGTCTTCTTCACCGAGCACACGCATCGGCGGCGTGCCGGTGTCGTCGAACTGGCCGGCTCGAACCGACCACAAAAAGGCCAGCAGAAAAACGATCGCGACGCCCAGACTCGCCATCATCAGCACAAACAGCACGCTCATCTTCGTTCCTCCCGAACCGCACCCCAACCCGATCTCGCCGCCACCCAACGGGTGCCCAACAGCGCGATCGAAATGACAGAGAAAGAGCTCATCGGCATCAAGATGGCGGAAATCATCGGCGTCAGCCGGCCGGATGCAGCGAACGACAGGCCCGCGATGTTGTAGGCAATCGAAATTACGAAACTCGCGTACACGACACCGACGGCCCGACGCGCAAACGTGAACAAATCAGGAAGTCGCCCGATATTTACGGCCTCCAGAATCACATCGCTTGCCGGCGAAAACGTAGAGGCGCGTTCCGTGACGGCGATGCCGACATCCGCCTGCTTAAGCGCGCCGGCGTCGTTCAATCCGTCGCCAACCATAACGACGCGCGCGCCGCGCGCCTGCTGTTCGCGAATGGCTTCCAACTTGTCGGTCGGCGTTTGGTGGAAACGCAGCTCGGCCGCATCGCCAAGCCACTCGGCGAATTTCAGCCGTTCCGTATCCCGATCGCCGCTGAGCAGCATTAGACGGAATCTGCGCGCGAGCGAACGAGCGAGTGCCGGAATATCGGTCCGCGGCGCGGCTTCGATCGCAAAATATCCGCGGTACACGCCGTTGACGGCGAGGCCCGCCGCGCCAGTCGGGATCAGATCGGAGGGCGGGATGTCATTTTCCACCAGCCAGTCGGCGGACCCGATCACGATGTTGAGGCCGAGCGCGCAGCCGCGAATGCCGCGGCCTTCGACTTCCGAGAAGTCATCCACCGACGAGAGCTCCATCAGATCCGCCGCAATCGCGCGGCTGATTGGATGTGTGGAGTAGGCGGCCACCGAGCGGGCGGCGAGCTGTTCCTTGGGAGAGAGCGATGCGCCGATGAAGCGCGCGAGGGGCCGCGCGTGAGTCAGCGTTCCGGTTTTATCGAGCACTACCGTGTTCGCCCTCGCCAAATTTTCGATCGTGTCCGTGTTTTTCACAAACACTCGATGGCGCGCCAACAGGCGCAGCGCGGCGCCCAGCGCAAAAGGCGCGGACAAGGCCAGCGCGCAAGGACAGGCGACGACGAGAATCGAGGCGAAGACCCGCGGCGCACTCGCGCGGTCATGGACCCACCACCACAAGCCGGCGGCGGCAGCGAACAACAGCACCGCGACTGTGAAGATGCGCCCGGCGCGGTTGGTCATGTTGTGCAGCGAAGTATCCCGAGTCTTTCGGAACGCCTCGTGATCCCATAGGGAGGCGAGATAGCTTCTTGAAGTTTCCTTGACCGTCTCCAACTCGATCGCGCCGCCAACCTGGCGCGCGCCGGCGTAGACCAAGTCTCCCGGCGCGCGCGCGACCGGCTCTGATTCACCGGTCACGAATGAATAGTCGAGCCGGGCGATTCCCTGAACGAGGCGGGCGTCCGCCGGCACGATCTCGCCGTTGCGCACCCGGATGCGATCCCCGACGCGCAAGTCGGTCAGCGGGATCGGGCGCGCGGCGCCGTTTTCGACGCGTAGGACGGAGAGCGGGAAATACGATTTATAATCGCGGTCGAACGAGAGCCAGTCGTAGCTTCGCTGTTGGAACCATCGGCCGCACAGCAGAAAGAACACGAGCCCCGCGAAGGAATCAAAGTAGCCCTCGGTGGCGCCGGTGGCGACATCGTAAGCGCTTTGCAAAAAGAGCGCGGCCAATCCGAGCGCGAGCGGGAAATCGATCGTCAACATGCGATGGCGCAGACCGCGCCATGCGCCGCGCCAGAACTCAGAGGCGCTAAACAGCAGCACCGGCAGCGCAAGGCCAAAACTCAACCAGCCGAAAAAGGGCCGGAAAGATTCTCCCTCTTTGAGGCCCAGATACGAGGGAAAACTCAGCAGCATGATGTTTCCAAACGCAAAGCCCGCCACGCCAATCCGGAGCCAGAGATTGCGCTGCAGCGTGGCGCCGCGGGCCTCTCGTTCCCTCAGCGCGCCGAGATTGATGTCCGGCTCATACCCCAGCGACGCCAGCAGGTGCGCCATGCGGCTGAAGGGCAGTCGGGTGTGATCGAAGGACAACGTCAGCTCTTTGCGCGGGAAATTCACTCGCGAGGCGCCGATGGCCGGCTCGAGTCGAAACAGGTTCTCGAGCAGCCACACGCAGGCGAGGCAATGAATAGCTGGAATGCGAAGCGTCACGCGCGTGACGCGTTCGTCGGCGTAATCAGCGAGCTGTTCGCGGAGCGTTCCTGCATCGAGAAAGGCGAACCGATCCGGCGGCGGCGTCTCACCGATCCTGATCCCCGGTTGATGCTCGAGCGCGTAGAATCGGCCGAGCCCGCTGGATTGCAGGATCTGGTAGACGGAGCGACATCCGGCGCAGCAGAACAGCAGGTCATCGCAGCGATAGCGGTCGTCGGAGCAGGGCGATCCGCAGTGTGCGCAGCACGCGCCGAGCGCCGTCGAGACGACGGATGGTGGGGACGTTTGTGGCGAGTGCGCCGCCATGACACCGCGACACTAGGCATCTCTGAGCTCGCGTTGCAAGCAAAAAATGTATAAATATGATCTTGAATATCCAAATTTTGCCATTTAGGCTAAATCGCATGCTGATGACCAAAACCACCGAGCTGGGCCTGCAAAGCGTGTTGTATATGGCGCAACAGCCCGAAGGGCATCGGGTTAACCCGCAGGAGGTTGCCGAGCGGCTCGAGGAATCGCCCAGTTATCTGGCCAAAGTATTTCGGCAACTTGCGCTGGCGGGCATCATTCGCGCCCACCGCGGCGCATCCGGCGGTTTTGAACTGGCCCGTGCGCCGAGCGACATCACGTTGCTGGACGTCGTCGAAGCCTGCCAGGGCGCTGTGCGCGGCAACTACTGCGCGGAGGTTCCTCCTGAGCGCGTGCCCCTAATGTGCGGCTGGCACCAGGCGATGTGGGAATTGAAAGAATCGTGCCGAGCGGTTTTGTCCCGATGGACGATCGCCCGAATTCTGGAGCGGCCTGTTGCGAAGGTGCCCTCGCCGGCGTGCCGGTACCGTCGGCTGCGAATCAAATTTGAACCTGTCCCCCGTGAAATTTGACGTCGATTTTGACCGGGCCCCGCTGTTGGTGATTTGGGAAGTCACCCGGGCCTGCGAACTGGCCTGCCGCCACTGTCGGGCTTCGGCCGAAAATCGGCGCGATCCCCGCGAGCTGACCTTGGATGAAGGGCGAGCGTTGCTTGACCAGGTCCGGGACATGGGTACGCCGTTGGTCGTATTTACCGGCGGCGACCCGTTGCAGCGAGATGACCTCGAAGAACTGATCCGCCATGCCAAACAGATCGGCCTCAGACCGGCCGCGATACCGGCGGCGACGCCACGCCTGACCCGCGAACGCATGTTCTCGCTGCGCAGGGCGGGTTTAGATCAGGTTGCGATCAGCATCGATGCGTCCACGGCCGAGCGGCACGACGCATTTCGCAAGGTCGAGGGCACGTTCGCAAAAGCAATGCAGGGGGTTATGTGGGCACATGAGGCCGGCATTCCGTTGCAGATCAATACCGTGTTTGGCGCGTGGAACTTCGATGAATTTGATGCGCTGGCCGAGCTGATGCGCAGGCTCGAGATTGTTTTTTGGGAGGTCTTTTTCCTTGTGCCCACCGGTCGCGGCGCGGAACTGGAGGGTTGCACGGCCGATCAAATGCGCGAATTGTTCCGCAAACTCTACGACCTTTCGTTGACAGCGCCATTCATCGTAAAGGTCACCGAGGCTCAACATTTTCGCTGTTATGCGGTAAGGCGCAGTCGCGATTTGCCGCCCGGTGTTCGCCCGCGATTGATGATGTCCGGCCAGCCGGTCAATGCGGGGTGCGGATTCTGTTTCGTGGACCACATCGGCAATATTTGTCCCAGCGGCTTCTTGCCGCTGGAACGCGGAAATGTCCGCCAGCAAAAATTGGCGGAGGTCTATCGCTACGACCCCGTATTCCGCGAACTGCGCGATTTCGCGCGGATCAAAGGTCGATGCGCAGAGTGCTCGGAATTGGCGATCTGCGGTGGCGGCTCGCGCGCTCGCGCCTACGCCCTTACAGGCGACTATCTCGCAGCGGATCCAACTTGTACCTTTTGAGCGCGCGAGCATGGAGGCGGCTGCCGCGAGCCCCGACGCCCATCCGGCCAGAAATACCGGCCACAGAAAGCGTTGGGGGATATACGATTGGAAAGCTGCCGCCGCAAGCGCCGCATGCCTCGAGCGATCCGGTTCACCGGAAATAGCTGTCGCGATGACGCGAAAAGGCTCTTCCATGAATGCGTACAAAACCAGACAAGCACTGACCGCCATCAGGAGGATTTCGCGGAGCCGCAGGGGAAGGCCGATGTCGGCCAGCCGCCACGCTCCCGCGCCGACTGCACTCATGGCGATGCAGTATAGAAGCGGCGCCGCAACGGGTCCGACCCAGGGAATCGGTATGAGAAAGAGGATGTCCCAGGTGAACAGCGACTCTGGCCAGTCTAGGGCCCATTTGAGCAACACGTAGTAGACCACATCCCACATCGCAAACGTCCACAAGAAGACGGCGAATTGACGGAGGAAGCCGCGGGCCGCCAGGGCAGCAACACCGGCCAGCATGACCAGGGTACACGCCTCGCGCAGAATCTCGATAGCGTAGATCCGTTCCGGCATGGCGCGCAGGGGAAATGAGAAACCGTCCGGGTAATACAGCTCGCGCAGATAGACCACCACGATCCCTTCCAAAGCCCCCATCGCCACCGAGAAGGCCACTAAGGCGAGCCACCACCGCGCTCTTTCCGATCCGGGTACACATCCCATGACATCCATTGTACACACCGGATGCGAGCGGATCCACCGCGGGAGCGAACGATACCATGCACGAATGAACCCTGACGCGCCGCCGGATAGTTAGGAGGTGCCTTGCGGCCGCTTTACATTCGCATGTTGCCGCTTCAATTCGTTGAATCAAAACACCGCTTGAGTCGGGATGGAGGGGCGCCAATAGTTTCAGCGTGTCTGAACGTTTGCCGCCAGCGATAGAGTTGGGCCGACCCGCTTTTCTATGCGGCTGGGGACGAGTGGGTAGGATGGGCCGCTGGCTCGAGTCGGCCGATTTGGAAAAAGTTTCGCCCCACGCGCGCCTCATGCGAGGGCTGGGCCGCAGTTACGGGGATTCGGCGGTGCCGGCCTCAGAACAGGACTTGGTTGTTGGCACGGCTCCGGCAGACCGCATTTTGTCGTTCGACCGACGGACCGGCCGACTCCGCGCCGAAGCCGGTTTGAGTCTGAAGGCCCTGAATGACTTGTTCCTCCGGGAGGGTTGGTTCGTTCCGGTGTCGCCGGGAACGCAGTATGTGACGTTGGGGGGGATGGTGGCGTCGGATGTGCATGGCAAAAATCACCATGTGGCGGGCACGTTCGGATCGCACGTTTTATCGTTGCGAATGCGGCTGCCAGACGGGCGCGTGATCGAATGCGGGCCTGATCGGGAATCCGAAATTTTCTGGGCGACCGTGGGGGGCATGGGCCTGACGGGCCATATTCTGGAAGTCGAATTCCCCCTGGTTCGTGTTCCTACCGCATGGATCTGGTGTGAATCCCGCCGCATTCCCTCCCTCGATGGATTTCTCGAGGGATTGCGAGATGCGGCTCGCCGATGGCCGTTTACCGTGGGATGGGTGGATTGTCTGGCCCGGGGTCGCTCCATGGGTCGGGGAATTTTGATTTGCGGGAGATGGGCCGAGCCTGACGAAGCGCGGGGTCGCCGTCTCCGGCAGCGGGGGAAGATCACGTTTCCCGTCGACCTGCCATCATCCCTGCTGTCGCCAGCGGCAGTGCGGGCGATGAACGAATTCATCTATCAAACTCATGTGCCCCTCGAGAGGTCTCGGCTCACAGACCCGATCAAATTTTTTTATCCGCTCGACTCGATCCTCGAGTGGAACCGCGCCTATGGTCCGGAAGGATTCACCCAGTATCAATGCGTTCTTCCGGTGGACGATGGCGGGAAGGGAGTGCGCACCTTTTTTGAAACGATGACCGGACTAGGGGGCAGTTCGTTTTTAAGCGTGATCAAGGATTGCGGAGCTGAAGGGAAGGGTGTGTTGTCATTTCCGAAGCCGGGGATTTCGATCGCACTCGATATTCCGATTCGGCGCGGAACCGGCGAGCTGGTTCGCACGCTGAATCGAAAGGTGATTGAACTGGGCGGTCGAATTTATTTGACGAAAGATCTATTTACGACGGCCGAGGAATTTCGGGATATGGAGCCCCGGCTCGAGCGTTGGCTGGCTGTTCGCCGCGCTCTGGACCCGGAGGGGCGCCTGCGGAGCGCTCAGTCCGTCCGCCTGTTTGGAGATCGACCATGAATGCGATGATTTTGGGAGCGACGCAGGGTATGGGTCAGGCGCTCGCCCGACTAATGGCCGCGCGCGGGCATTCGCTATTTCTTTTGGGCAGAAATCGAGAATCCCTCGAACGCTGCGCAAGTGACCTGGAGGCGCGATATGGCCGCGCTCCGGTGGGTTTCGAAATTTGCGACCTCCGGGAACCGGCAACCTTTGGACTGGCTCTCGATCAGGCGTGGTCGGTTCTGGGTCGCGTCGATGCCGTGGTCGTTACAGCGGGAATTTTCGATACGCAGGACCGGTTGGAGCAGAATCGCGAGAAACTATCCGAAATGCTTTCGGTCAATTTCACCAACACCATCCTGTTCTGCGAAGAGGCGAGGAGTCGGCTCAAAAAACAGGGGGGCGGGACCCTTTGCGTGTTCAGCTCCGTCGCAGGGGATCGGGGACGAAAGCCAGTCATCCTCTATGGGGCAACGAAGGCCGGTCTATCCTATTATTTGGAGGCACTGGATCATGCGGAGAGGCGGAATGGTTTGGTCGTGGTTTGTATCAAACCGGGCTTTGTAAAAACGGCGATGACCGCCGGTCTCAAGCCGCCGCCCTTCGCGGGAGAGCCGGAATCGGTGGCTCGGGATGTGTTGCGGGCGATTGAACGGGGGCAGCCCGTGGTCTACACACCGCGGCCGTGGGGCCTCGTGATGTGGGTGATCCGTCGTTTGCCCCGCTTTTTGATGCGCCGAATCAATTTTTAGTTGTTAGCTGCGAACATGTTCTGAGAATATTCGATCCGTGAATACAACGCCGGAACATCTTCATTTGGCGCTGAACCACCTGCCGTTCCTAGGGGCCCTGTTTGCCATATTCCCGCTGATCATCGGGTTGCTGACGAGGTCCCGACCCACGATCGTGTCAGGCCTTGCGATCGCGGCCTTTGCGGGGTGGACCACCCCTTTCGTCATGGCCACCGGCGAGGCGGCCTATGAGCGATATGAAAGAGGTGCGGTGGCCGGATGGCTGGACCCTGGGGCAGGCGAATTCCTCGAAATCCACGAGCAGCGCGCCCATCGCTGGTCCAAAATCCTCTATGCATCGGCTGGAATTTCGACGCTAGGACTCATCCTTGCGCTGCGTCGGGAAAAGTGGGTGGTGCTGGCAGCGGTCGTATCGCTCCTGTTTTGCGCTGCGTCAACTATGGCCGGAGTTTGGATTGCCGAGTCCGGAGGGAAGATCCGCCGACCGGATTTTAGGGCGGAACCGCTCATTAATGCAGAGCCGCAGGTTGAATTCGAAGAAGAGTAAGTCTCTTCAAATAGTATACTTCCGAAATTGTCGCTCGGATCCGATGATTGCGAGATCATTGTAATGTGCATGATCTACAAGGGGTTGTATCTCTGTCAAACCGCGACCTGTTGACTTACCAATAGCGGTGGCCGGACGGAGGCAACAGCGATAGGGTTGTGTAAAAGATTAACATATAAGGTAAAAAAATCTTATGTATTATTTACGCTCCTTCAATCGGCTCTGCATTGTTATCGCCACTGGTGCGATCTCCGTATTCGCTAGCGATCCTCCGACTGTCATGCTCGAAGGCTCTGTTATCCGGGCCGACCGTATCATCGCGAAACCGAAAGAATCCGTGTTGAAGACTAATCGCCTGAAACTTTCGCAGGCGGTTCGGTCAGTTGGTACGGTGCGCAAGGAAGTTGGCGAGGTTGGCGGCCTGCAAATCATACAGCTTGGGAAGGGCCAGTCCGTCACCTCCGCCATCGAGAGACTTCGCGCGAGCGGTTTGTACGAGTATGTTGAGCCCGATTACCAGGTGCGGATTTCGAGTCTCCACCCCAATGACCCGCTATATCTATCCGGCGCCTTGTGGGGCATGCACAACACGGGCCAGAGCAACGGCGTAGAGGACGCGGACATCGACGCGCCCGAGGGCTGGGCCATCCGAAACAGCGCATCGAACATCATCGTGGCCGTGATCGATACCGGGATTGATTACAACCATCCCGACTTGCGCGCGAACATGTGGTCCAACCCGCTGGAGTCGGTGAATGGACTGGACGACGACAACAACGGGTATGTGGACGACATTTACGGCATCAATTGCATCGTCACGAACGGGAATCCCATGGACGACCATTTTCACGGCACCCATGTGGCGGGCACCATCGGGGCCGTCGGGAACAACAACACCGGTGTTGTCGGCGTGGCGTGGCAGGTAAAGCTGATGGGCATCAAGTTTTTGAACAGCAACGGCGTCGGATTCGTGTCCGACGCGATCGCGGGCATTCTCTACGCCGTCTCCAATGGGGCGACGATTCTCAACAATAGCTGGGGTGGTCCCGAATACAGCTCCGCTCTGCTCAATACGATTAAATGGACCGCGAGCAATGGCGTGATGTTTGTTGCCGCGGCAGGCAACGATAATGTGGACACGCAGGAGGTCACCAACTATCCGTCGGGCTATCTTGTCGACAATGTTCTTTCGGTGATGGCCACGACACGAGAAGATAGGGGCGCGCCTTTTTCAAATTTCGGATTTGATACGGTTGACATTGGGGCGCCGGGAGCGGCCATCTGGAGCACGATGCCGACAACCATGACGCGAGCGATGTCGAATACGACGCGCTCGGTAAACTATGATAGCTTGAGCGGCACCTCGATGGCCACGCCAATGGTCGCCGGCATCCTCGCGCTGATGAAAGCCCATTTTCCCGGCGAGCATTACACCAATCTCTATCGCCGCTTGCTGACCAATGTCGATTTTCTCGAGGAGCTGGAGGATGCCTGTCTCTCGGAAGGCCGTGCGAATTTGCCGAATGCGCTGACCAACGCTCCGGGACCGCTGCCCAATTTTGTAGTCTACCCCTATTCGCAGGTCTTTTACCAGTCTTATCGTTTTACGGCCGGTGACCCGCCGCTGGCTGTGACCATCACGAATATTTCGAAGTGGACCGTCAGCAATCGCTGGATTTTAGCCGGTAGCCATACCAGCTACACTTTTCATACCAGCTATGTGTTTTCGAACATAGGGGTGCATGAGATTCAGTTCGATGCATGGAGCGCTAACGGCGAACGGCGAACGCGCACCCGAAAGATTCAGGTGGATCATAACTACCGTCTCATCACGGGTATCCCGTTTTCATGGGTTTCGCCCACCGGCCATACACCGATCGTGCTGGGCGATGAGGATTTCAAAGCCGTCCCCTTACCGTTCCCGTTTGAATTTTATGGGGTGACGTATACGCAGATTTTCATTGGCGCCAACGGTGTGCTGGGATTCATCAGCAATCGAATGGATAAAACGGCAGGTGGGTATCCGCCGGACCCCACGTATCAGAATGCTGTGATCGCGGTGTACTCGCGCGATCATGACCCATCAGCGCCGGGCGGGTCTGTGCGATATGGAGTGATCGGAACGGCCCCGGATCGTTGGTTCGTCGTCTCCTATACGAATATCAAATCGGCGGTGTTCAGCGCCCGCTTCACCTTCCAGGCGCTTCTGTCCGAGAAGACGGGTGATATCCGCATCAATTTGTTGGACCTGGCGCAAAATAACACCGAGCAGGGTGGCCAGGGCGCCGGAAAGTACGCGATGGTCTACGTTGAAAATGAACGCGGATGGATGTCGACCGAATTCATTTCCAACAATCAGCAGTTCTCACGTGTGCCGGACCGCACCTCGATCATGTTCGTCCGCCGCGAAGTGGCGATTCACACGAATACCGCGGTCATCGAGGTGGGCAACACCAACGTCTTTCTCGATCCCGGCGAGACCTGGCAGGAGTACTTTGTTCTGAAAAACGCCCTCAACACCACATTGACCGGTGTGACGGCGGTATTAAGCACGCCGACGCCGGGCGTGATGATTCTGACGCCCTCCAATGATTTCCCGAATACGGCGCCCTTTGCGATGTCGACCAATATCTCCCCCTTCCGCTACAAGGTGGGCAACGGCGTTGCGTGCGGCACTCCAATCGAATTCAAGCTCACCTACACGGCGAACGGCAAGTCATACGAATACTCCTTCTGGCGAACAGTGGGATATTTGGAGCCGCCGGTGACGAACGTCTTTTATGCGGTCGACACGCCGGTCGATATCAGGACGGGAAGCTGGCCGAATGTTGGCGTAACATTGTCGACCAATTTCGTGAATCTGCCGGGCCATGTCGTGCGGGATGTCAATATGCACGCGCGCGTGACCCACTGGAATATCGCCCAAATTGATCTCTTTCTGCGTAGCCCTAGCATGGCGACCCTCCACGTCGAAACCGTGGGCACAGGCATCAATTATGGGACAAACGAATGCCATGCGGGCGTGATTCCTACGACGTGGGACGACGAAGCGCCGGTGCAGATGTTTGCTAGTAACTGGCCGCCTTATATCGTCACGCCTTACAAGCCGTATCAATGTTGTTTCTCCATGTTCGATGGCTCGCCGGCGCATGGCCCATGGGTGATGCGCATCGAAAGCACCTGTCCGAACTGCCGCGGCACCAACATGTGCTGGTGGCTGACGATCGAAAGTCAGAATTCCAATTACTTGTGCCAGGCATATGCGGGTTGCGAAGATAACATTGCACCGGCGGTCAGCAATCTCTCCTTCACCGCCGTTGCGGGCGTAGCCACCGGCCTTCAGTTGACCGCGTATGATCCGGACAGCGGGGGTCTGAAATTCATATTGGCCTCATCGCCGTCCTACGGGACGATCAACAGTTTCGATACAAATACGGGCTCATTTGTCTATACCGCCCCCACGAATTATACGGGAACGGATAGCTTCCAGTTCCGGGTTAGCGACGGCTGCGTGACGAGCGGGCCGGCCACCGCCAGTATCAATGTTTTGCCTCCACCTCAATACACGAGGCGAATCTTTATTGCGGATTTGGCCGGAACAAGCAGCCGTGTCCGCGTCAGCGATGATGAGGGCGTAACGTGGGTGAATTTTGCGACCAATCTGAACACCGTTCGCGGAATCGCCCTGTCGGATGACGGCGAGTATCTCTTCGTCGTCACGATCGGGGACGATATAGTCCGACAGTATCGCATCAGCACAACCACGCTGGTAGGGCAGGCAACATTTGTTGACCAGACTGCCTTCAACCGCCGGCCCGTGGCAACGTTCCGAGATGGTCCGGTGCACCGTGTCTATGTAAGTTCGGAGGGGTCGACGAATTCCATTACCTTCCGGATGCAGGGATTTACAGCCACGGCATCGGGAATGACCACCAACTTTATGCTGGGTGAGAACTGGCAGGCCGGATATCTGGCGGTGGCGGTTCATGGCGGGGTGACCTACTTGCTTGCGCCGGGCCATGGCGCAAACGCCTCGGTGCGACGCTGGATGATCAATCCCGATGGGTCGCTGGGGGGATTCGGCGATACACTGGGCTTTTTCGCGCCCGGCGGCACGAACAAGCTCGATCCGCGCGGGATCTTCCCGATCTCCAACGGCGCGATCATCCCGAGCGCCCATTCGAATCAACCGAACGGATTTTATGTGGTGCCGATGTATCAACCCGCGGGCAACTACACCGCGGGCGTCGTGCGCGTCTACGATTTCGGCGCCGTTGGCAACAGCGCTTCAGATCCCGGTGAATGGTTCTTTGACGTCAGCCGGACGCGACGCCACGTGTATGGCATCAGCCGCGGCGGTTCCGTCGATTACCTCTACCGGTGGGAATTCGAACCGCTGACGACCAACTTCACATTCCTCGGCTCGGTCCAGCTTGACGGGACTGGCGGCAAAGGGTTCTCGGATGCGTACAGCATTGCGGTGCTTGAAATTGAGCAGTACAGCGCCCCGACCCTCACGCCATACCAGATCTGGGCCCAGCAGAACATTACCAACGGCCAGACGAACGAATTACAAGACGCCGACAATGACGGCATTCTGAATTGGGAGGAATGGGTGACCGATTCAAACCCGATGGCATCAAACGCGCCCTTTGCAGTTCAGTCAATAGCGGTTGGAACCAACGCCTGGGTCTTCTTCCCGAGTTCAACCGGGCGGCTGTACACCCTGCAGTGGACAGACAACCTGCCCGCTCATTGGTGGTCGAACGTTGCCGGACAGGTGGATAAATTCGGCTCCGGGACGATTACCAACCTGATCGATCTGCCTGCGACAAACGCCTTCTTCCGCGTGCGAGTGCGAGTCCCGTAATAAAAATGGGCCGCCGGCGTCCTCTATAAATTGCCGCGAGAGGAAGGCTCCGCAGTTGAGGGAATGCCCTCGCGGCGATTTCGAGGGTTGAGCGGAAAGTCTTCGAGCGACTCGAGATCCATTCGCAATCTCGGTTCGGGCGGATCAACAGGGGACGCGGTGTTGAGGCCTGTTGTTTATTTATCCCCCTGGAGATCCTTCGATATCTCGGACAAAGGAGACGATGAGTCTGCCGTTCCGTTGGAGCGGGAATGAAATTTCACGCTTCGAAAGGGTAATCCCAGACTCGGTCTTGAACTCTACCGTGTAGGATCGCAAATCCGCCGGGCAGGAGACGCGGGCAACCTGCAGATAGCGGGGAAGGGTTTCCCAGCGCCGTGTATCCGGCTTTTCCAGCAGTCCGATCAAAATCAGTCGGGCAAGGTCACCAAGCAGCGGATCTTCGCGCGAAAGCTGATGGGAAATCGCCTCTTTCGCAGCGATCCGAGCCGCTGTCTTGGCAATCTGGCGTGCAGCGTCTTTTTCATAAGATTTCGCGGCGAGCTCTGCCGTATCCGTGAGCGGATACGATCGGCCAAGCTTTTGGGAACCTGCGAAAATCTCGGCATAGGTCGGGATATCAGGCATGATCGCCGATTCGAAGCGCGGGGCTCGGCCCATCATCACAAAGACGAGGAGTTCCACACCGCCTGGCGGAGCGGCCCCGCCGCCGGGCCGTCCGCTGTCCGGTTCGATCCGTGCCGCCGGCGCCAACTCAGCGGCTTTCTGATATTGAAGCCTTGCATTTGATCGGTCGCCAGTAAGTTCGAAGGCAGCCCCTGCCACATATCTTGAGTAGGCATCATCGGGATAACCTCGGAGTGCATCCGGATCGAGCGACTGGAGCAGGCGTCGAGCCTCAACGGCGGCCTCCTCCCATTGCCCCAAGGCGAAATGGCATTTCGCCGCAAAGGCATGGAGGAGGGTCCGTTCATACGGAAACCCCCTGAAATCCTGAACCGTGTCATTGACTACGAATGAGGCGCCCCCCCGAGTAATACTGTACGTCTCCAGGTCGACGAGGCGGTCATAGGCATCGATGAAGTCGCGTACGGCGCGAGCGTATTCGCCTTGAAACATTCGGATGGTCCCGCGCTCCATCAGGTAGAGCACGCGATCCTGGTCCGGAAATCTGCGCTCCAGACGTCGCTCGGCCTCATCGAAATTGCCGCTGTAAAAATCACGGCGCGCCCTTTCAAGGGCCTGGGTGGCACAACCGATGCAAAAGGAAAACGCGGCAGCGACAGCCACCCCGCCGATCCCGAGTCGGAAGGCGGCTGTTCTCGTCACATTACCACCCAATTAGAGGCTGTCGCTCGGCTCGTGCAAATTCGTATTGAGTAGTCCAAGCGATCAGGCCCGTTTGCAGGTCGGTGACTTCGACAGTCAGTTGATAGAATCGCTCGCGCCGCTGGCTCAGGCGCACCTGACGAGGAGACCGCTGGGTCATTTCTATGATCGATCCCGTCATCATATAGCGTGCAGCCGCCTGCTGACCGATTGCGACGGCCGTGCCCGGCGCCGCGTTAGCCGCCTGATAACCCTGCTCCTTTGCCAGATCCTCTCGCCGCTCGACGTTTACGAATTGAACGCGGCCGGACTGGATCAGGCGCGTCCGCATGGTGTCTGTGATGGCTTTTGTGTCTAGATAGTCCGTGGTGCGGTTCTCTAGGCCGCGGATGGCGATGGTGGGCGGCTCGTCATGTTTGGCGAGGAAATCGGAGGTAAGGAAACGGTCGACAACCTCGGCGGAAATAGTCCGAAGATCCCTGAAATCGAACTCCGAGCGCATGTGCGGGCTGCGGTCCAGGTCGACATCAGAGACCTTGGCCCGGAAGGCGGCACAACCGCCCCCGGTGATCGCCAAGCTTACCAATCCCGCTGCCAGCATAACTCGACGCATGTTAGACCTCCTGACAACCAACAATTCATACCTGCTCTTTCATCCGTTCGCAAGTCGCCGGCAAATGGCGGCCTGCTGTCACCTCTGACGATTCGGTCTTTCCTTTTATTCAATCGGCCCGAAGATGGTGGCACTGAATGGAAATTGTTCGGAACCGCTTTTAGATCCCAAACTGTCTCATGCGAATCACATCCGGGCTGTTACGGGGTCGCCAAATTCAGGTCCCTCGGGGCATACGGCCGACCCAGGATAGGGTCCGGCAGGCCATCTTCTCCGCTCTTGGCGAATCTGTGGTCGGCGCTCGAGTGCTGGATTTGTTTGCGGGTAGCGGCTCGTTGGGGCTGGAGGCGATTAGCCGGGGCGCGGCCCGTGTGATCTGGGTAGAGGTCGACCCGGCCGCAGCATCGATCATCCGCAGAAACGTGGCCGGGCTCTGTACGGGGGCGGGCTCCGTAGTCTGTGCGGATGTCTTCCTTTGGCTCAGGCGCGCCCATCTGGAACCGTTCGATTTGGTGTTTGCAGATCCCCCGTACGATCCGCACCGATCCTATCGCTGGCTGGAAAAGACCTTGCCCCTGCTGGAGGAGCGGTCTATCGTCAGAAATGGCGGCTTGCTGATTTTCGAGATGAGCGCCTCGGAAAAGGCGGAAGGACGGCCGGGTTGGGACCTCATCTGGGATCGCCGATATGGAGGAACTCGGGTCAGCATGTTCCGCCGACAACAAATCGAATGAAACATCGTGCCATATATCCCGGAACCTTTGATCCCATCACACTCGGCCACCTCGACGTGATCCGCCGGGCCGCGACGCTGTTCGATGAGCTGGTTGTCGCCGTCGCTGAATCCACGCGGAAGAAAACATGGTTTTCGGTCGAGGACCGGGTCGCGTTGGTCCGGTCTGCCGTCCGGAGCCTTCGAAATGTTGATGTGGAACCCTTTTCGGGGCTGCTGATCGACTACGTTCGCCGGCGAGGCAGTCGGATTGTCGTTCGAGGCCTGCGGGCCTTTACGGATTTCGAATACGAGTTCCAGATGGCCTTGACAAACCGCAAACTAGCTCCGGACATCGAGACCGTTTTCTTGATGACCTCGGAGTCGCACAGCTATATTAGTTCCACAATGGTGCGGGAGGTGGCCGAGCTTGGCGGCGAAACAGCTCCGCTGGTTCCGGCGGCTGTGAACCGGGCGCTGAAAAAACGATTGGGCGCGACGAGGGGCGTGCCGACGTGAAGGACGGTACGTTTTCAATGTAGGGCAGCCGGATGAGACGGATCTCGACATGATCATCGACATTCCCAAATTGCGCCCGGAGGGCGAGTGGTTCGAAGGCCAAGAATCTCAGGAGATTTTGAGCATTCACGAGTCCGGGTTTCGCCCATGCGGGCCGGTGCGCTACCGGCTGTTCGCTCAGGCGGTCTCCGGCCAGTTGATCGTTCGCGGCTCCGTGCGGGCTTTCTTCGAACTTCAGTGCGTGAGGTGCACCGAATTTTACTCGACAACCATAGAGGAAATGTCATTTTTACGCACTTATCAACTTTCGGACGCGTCCGAGGCCGTGGATGTCACGCCCGATCTGCGGGAGGATATCCTGCTCCGGTTGCCGCACCACCCGGTGTGTTCGTCCGCCTGCAAAGGACTGTGTCCGTATTGCGGGGCGAACCTGAACCTGGGGCCCTGTTCCTGTAAGCCGCCGGGCGATCATCGGTGGTCGGCATTGGACAACGTCAAGCTGGGATGAAGGAGCGAGGTCGGTTGCGGCGTCCGATCAAGGAGAGACCATGGGTGTTCCGAAGAGAAAAACGTCCAAGATGAAGCGCCGGCAACGCCAGGCGTCGCACCGAAAGCCGATGGCCGGTATGTCGCGCGATCCGAAAACCGGCTCTTGGCATCAACCGCACCGGGTGGACCCCGTGACGGGAATGTACAAGGGCCGAAAGGTCCTGTCAGTTTCGGCGGACGAATAAGCTGGTTTCGAGGAATGCCTGTCCTCGTATGAGAATTGCCGTTGACGCGATGGGCGGCGATTACGCCCCGGCGGCCATCGTCGAGGGGGCTGTCCGCGCCGCCCGGGAGCTAAAGTCGATCAGCGAACTTATTCTAGTCGGTGACGAATCCCGGATACGTGAAGAACTCCGGCGGCACGGCGAAACTCCGCATACCATACGAATCCGTCACTGCACCGAAGTTGTTGAAATGGGGGAAACCCCCGCCGTCGCGGTCCGCAAGAAAAAAGATTCCTCTATTAATCGCGCGGTGGACCTCGTCAAGGAAGGGGAGGCGGATGCCATTTTTTCCGCGGGGAGCACCGGGGCGCAGGTTGCCGCAAGCATGCTGAAGCTGCGCACCCTCGAGGGTGTCCAGCGTCCTGCCATCGCGACCGTCTTTCCATCGCCAACCAAGCCGTTCGTTCTTTTGGACGCCGGGGCAAACACCGATTGCACGCCGGACATGTTGCTTGAGTTTGCGGTCATGGGAATGGTGTATTCGCGGGAGATTTTGAAGGCTCGCAACCCCCGCATTGGATTGATGAGCATCGGCGAGGAGGACGCCAAGGGCAATGCGACAACAAAGGAGGCCTTTCGCCTGCTGGAAAGTTCGGGTCTGAACTTCGCGGGGAACATCGAGGGCCACGACCTGTTCGAAGGCGAAATTGATGTCGTGGTCTGCGACGGATTTGTTGGAAATGTCATCCTCAAAACCAGCGAGAGCGTGGCTCACGCCATGAGCGTCTGGCTCAAACAAGCGTTCAAAGCAAACCCGATCCGAATGTTCGGCGCCTTATGTCTGCGAGGCGCCCTGATCGGTCTCAAGCAAAAAACCGATCCCGCCCAGTACGGCGGGGCCCCACTCCTGGGTGTGCGCGGCGTTAGCATCATCGGCCACGGTTCTTCCAACGCGACGGCCGTGTTTAACGGCATCCGCGTTTCAGGCGAGGCGGTCAAGCAGGATATCAACCACCTGATCACCGAGGAGATTTCTCGCGTTAAGCAGAGAGTATCCCCCGGAGTAAAAAACGGATGAGATCGACCGACGCGCATGCGACGTGGGCCGGGATCCCCCGGGCCTCGATAGTCGCCACCGGCGCCTACGTGCCCGCCCGCGTTTTGACGAACGCCGACCTGGAGAAAATGGTCGACACGACGGACGAATGGATTGTCACGCGAACGGGCATTCGAGAGCGGCGAATCGCCGCTCCGGAAGAGGCAACCTCCGACATGGCCGCGGCCGCTGCCCGGCGCGCGTTGAGCGATGCGGGAGTGTCGCCCGAGGAAGTCGACCTGATCATCGTCGCCACGATCACGCCGGACATGGGATTCCCGAACACGGCCTGTTTTGTGCAGGCCAAGATCGGGGCGGTCAATGCCTTCTGCTTCGACATTGAAGCCGCGTGTTCCGGATTTGTTTATGCGCTCGACATTGCGCGCCAGTATATCGGCACCGGTTCGGCCAGGACCGTGCTGGTGATCGGGGCTGAAAAAATCTCCTGTATCACCGATTGGAGCGACCGGTCTCTCTGCGTCCTGTTTGGCGACGGCGCTGGCGCGGCCGTGGTGCAGTCTGTTCCCGGCCGAAAGGGGATTCTTGCCTCGGTCATGCGGTCCGACGGCACCCTGTCCGACCTTCTCAAATTGCCGGGCGGCGGATCACGGCATCCCACCAGCCCCGAAACGATCGCCCAAGGCCTTCATTATATGAAAATGGAAGGACGCGAAGTTTTTAAACACGCGGTGACATGCATGACGGACGTCGCCAAACGCGCCCTTGATCGCGCTGGCCTGACCGTGGATGACATCGCGCTGATTATTCCCCACCAGGCCAACCATCGGATCATCACGGCGATCGGCGAACGGTTGGGCGGAACGCCGGAAAAATACTACGTGAATCTCGATCGATACGGGAATACCTCTGCCGCGTCGGTGATTCTCGCCCTCGACGAGGCGCAGAGGGCTGGCCGGATTCGGCGGGGCGATCTTGTGTTGCTTGTGGCGTTCGGCGGCGGCTTTACATGGGGCGCCACCGTCCTGGAATGGTGATGTTTCGCCCGCTGCCGGGCGGGCCGATGGAGGAAACGATCGATGGCAAAAAACGCGTTGCTGTGTCCGGGGCAGGGGGCTCAGTTCGTCGGCATGGGCAAAGAGCTGGCGGAGTCGATTCCGGCCTGCGGGGAGCTGTATCGCCGCGCATCGGAAGTGCTCGGCTTTGACCTGGCCGACGTCAGTTTTCACGGACCGATCGAAAAATTAACCGTTTCCGCAAACGCCCAACCGGCAATTTTTGTGCACAGCGTGGCGGCCTGGACGGCGTGGACCCAGCGGCATCCCGAATGGGCTTGCGATTGCGCCGCCGGCCTAAGTTCTGGCGAATGGACTGCCCTTTACCTTGCCGGCGTGGTTTCGTTTGAGGATGCTCTTCGCATCCTCGAAGCTCGGGGCCGCTTCATGACGGAAGCCTGCAACCGGCGGCCTGGCGGCATGATCAGCATCATCGGCGCAACCCCGGAACAGATAGACCGTCTGTGTGCGGAAAGCGGGTTGGAAAAAGCCAATCTCAATTCGCAGGAGCAGATTGTGTTAAGCGGGCCCATTGAAGGCGTCCAACGCGCCGAGACCCTCGCCCGTGACATGGGGATCCGCAAGGCGATCCGCCTGAATGTAGCCGGCGCCTTCCATTCCACGCTCATGCGCGAAGCGGCAGATCGCCTTGCCGAGACGCTCAACAGCATCGAATTTCGCGAGCCGGCATTTCCCGTCTACTCCAATGTCACCGCACGGCCCCACACCACGCCCGAGGAAATTCGGCGGCTGATGGTGGCCCAAGTGTACTCCCCCGTGCGGTGGCTCGACTCGATTGAGGCCATGAAGGCCGACGGCGTGACCCATTATCTCGAGTGCGGTCCGGGCAAGGTCCTCAGCGGTCTGGTCAAACGAATTGACAAGGGAGCTATCCTCCATAGCATACAGGATCTCTCAGGATTAAATGGTGCCTCATGATGATCCGCGCTGTGCCTCGAGATTGGGTACGGTAGCCATGGCGAGATTGGCAGGCAAAACAGCCATCGTGACGGGCGCCAGCGGCGGCATTGGCCGCTCGGTTGCCGTACGCCTCGCCACCGAGGGGGCGGATGTCGCGTGTTTTGGCCAAAATTTGGAAAGGCTCCAGGAAACCGCCCAGGCCGTGGCTGCCGTCGGCCGCCGTGCCTTGATCCATCAGGTTGACGTCAAGGATGCGGATGCCATCGTGGCCTCGGTTGCCCAAGTTGAGCAAGCCTGGGGGCGCGTCGATATTCTTGTCAATAATGCGGGAATTACTCGAGACGGGCTTTTGATCCGGATGTCTGCGGCCGACTGGGATGAAGTGATGGCCGTCAACCTGCGCGCCGTCTTTTTGTTCACAAAATCTGTCGCCCGCCTAATGATGAAACAACGGGCGGGATCGATCGTGAATATTTCCTCAATCATCGGACTGATTGGAAATCCTGGGCAGGCAAACTATGCCGCCTCCAAGGCTGGCATTATTGCCTTTACCAAAAGCGTCGCCAAAGAGCTTGCCTCTCGCGGTATCCGCGCCAACGCGATCGCGCCCGGCTTCATCACCACGCGGATGACCGAACAGCTCAATGGCGAACTGCAGAAGAAGATGCTGGAAATGATCCCTTTAGGACGGTACGGTAGCCCTGACGACGTCGCGGCGACGGCGGCCTTCCTCGCAAGCGACGATGCATCCTATATCACCGGGCAGGTCATTCAGGTCTGCGGCGGCATGGTCATGTAACTTTTTGGAAGGAGAGCAACCATGGCACTGGAAGACAAAGTGAAGGAAATCATCGTGGAGCAACTCGGTGTCAATGCCGACCAGGTCACCCCCGAGGCCTCGTTTATTGAAGACCTCGGAGCGGATTCGCTCGACACGGTCGAACTGGTGATGGCGTTTGAAGAGGAATTCGGCGCCGAGATTCCGGACGAAGACGCTGAAAAGTTGACCACCGTCGGCGCCGTGATCAACTATCTCAAGGAGAAAGGCTACGGGGATAAATAGCGCTCGGCGCCTAGCCGCACTCGGGCGGCGTTGAAATTCGGTCCCAACCTTAGAGAAACCTTTATGAGCCGCCGTCGTGTCGTAGTGACGGGTTTGGGGGTTGTGTCCCCGCTGGGGTCCGACCTGAAATTGTTTTTGGACCGCCTCCTCGCGGGGAAATCCGGCATCCGGAGAATTCAGTCGTTTGACGTCTCCGGCTACGCCTCACAGATCGCCGGGGAGGTCGTGGAATTCAACCCGGACCCCTACATTCCCAAAAAAGAGCAGCGACGGATGGATCCCTTTTGCTTGTATGGCATGGTTGCCTCCAAAATGGCGGTCGCCGACGCCGGGCTGGATTTTTCCAAAGAGGATCCTTCCCGGTGCGGGGCGCTCGTCGGCTCTGGCATCGGCGGCTTGCTCATCCTGCAGGATCAAATGCGCGTTCTGATCGAAAAAGGACCCTCCCGTTTCTCTCCCTTCATGATCCCGCAGATGATCACGAATATTCTCCCGGGATATCTGGCGATCGAATACGGTCTGCAGGGACCGAATTTCTGCATCACCTCCGCCTGCGCCACCGCAACGCACTGCCTGGGCGAGGCAATGCGGATGATTCGCAATGGAGAGGCCGACGTCATGATTGCCGGCGGGGCCGAGGGGAGCATTTGCGAACTGGGCGTTGGTGGCTTCTGTGCCATGCGCGCCCTCAGCACCCGGAATGACGAACCTGAAAAGGCCTCGCGTCCGTTCGACCGCGCGCGCGATGGCTTCGTCATCGCCGAAGGCGCCGGCATCATGGTGCTCGAGGACTATGAACACGCGAAGGCCCGCGGCGCGAGGATCTATTGCGAACTGGCGGGATACGGCCGAACCTGCGATGCCTTCCACATCACCGCTCCGCACGAGGAGGGCGCCGGCGCCTCGCGGGCCATGTCCCTGGCCATCCAGGACGCCGGCTTGTCGCCGGAGCAGATCAACTACATCAACCCGCACGCCACGAGCACGCAACTCGGCGATCTCTGTGAGGTCAAGGCCATCAAGATCGCCTTGGGTGAGCACGCCAAATCAATCCCGGTGAGCGCCACAAAGTCTATGATCGGACACGGGCTCGGCGCGGCCGGCGGACTTGAATCGGTCGCTGTGGCGCTGATGATCCATCGCGGCGCGGTCCACCCGACAATCAACCTCGACGACCCCGACGATGGGTGTGATCTGGATTTTGTGCCGCATACAGCGCGCGAACATCGGATCACGGCGGCTCTCAAAAATTCATTCGGTTTCGGCGGCCATAACGCGACGCTCTGTTTTACTGCCGCGCCCTGATCCCTCGCCTGCGGGTCGGCATGTCCCGCAGAACCCCTGAGCAGCCATGGAAACGCCGCCGTCGGAACCGAGCTCGTCGAGACTGGATTCGCTCCGTCGGGCGCTGCCATCGAATCGGCGCATACTGATCGTCCCCCACGATTTCCCCGATCCGGATGCCATCGCTTCAGCCGCGGCCATCCATTGGCTGCTCGACAAGCATTTTGGAATTCAGAGCCAAATCGCATTCAGCGGTGATGTGTCGCGCGCGGAGAACAAGGAATTGTTGCGTCGACTCAAATGCCGCTGGCACCGCCTTGAGGACCTCAATCTCCGCGGCGTCTCGGAACACGATTGCATCCTGGTGGACACTGCGCCGTGGTCGCGGAATGTCACATTGCCGCCGGGTGCCGTCGCCCGAGTGGTGATCGACCACCATGAACACAAGTCCATCCCGGATCTCAGCGGCGCCCACATTGACATCCGAGGCGAGGCCGGCGCCACTGCAACGCTTGCGCTGGAATATCTGGAAGCGGCGGGCGTCGATATCCCGCGCTGGCTGGCGGCGGTGATGGCCTACGCCATCGTTTCGGAAACCCTTGACCTGACGCGGGAGGTGTCGGCGCCGGATTTGAAGGCCTACCTTTCCCTGGTTGCCAAAGCGGATCTGCGGATCATCGGGCGGATTCGGCATGCTCCGCTGTCCCGTGTGTACTTCGTCCGGCTTCAGGAGGCGCTCTCTCGAGCGCGGGTGCTGCGCGACGTCGCCTGGACCCATTTGAGCGCCATTGAACAGCCGGAAATGGCCGCCGAGGTCGCTGATTTGCTACTGCGAATGGAGGGTATCCGATGGTCGTTCTGCACGGCTGAACTGCCCGGGCGGCTGTTCGTATCCCTTCGCAGCAGCCGGCGGGCCGCGTCATGCAATCGGATCATCCGCGCCGCCATCGGCCGAAACGGCGCGGCGGGCGGCCATGACAAGATGGCTGCCGGCTATCTCGAGACGGGCGGCGCAGCCGGACTGGAACTCGAAGAGCGGCGAATTGCGCTGGTTCGCCAATTGTTGCGCCGGATGGGGATCCGAAACGGGGCCGGTCCAATCGAGGAGGCCGCCGAGCGGCTGATCGGCTAGATCGGGCCCGTCCCTGCACGAGGTCCTCGCACCAAGTCCAACGCCCATCGGTTGAGATGGGGGCGTCCCTACAAGATTTTGAATTTTGGAAGGTCCTGAATGTCGATGCAGCCGGCCAGCCGGTCGCTGTCGTCGACCACGATGAGGTCGTCGATGTTATGCTTCTCAAATATTGCGAGGGCTTCGACCGCGAGCCGTCCTATGCGGATGCGGATCGGGTTCCGAGTCATCAGCTCGTCAATAACTCGGTTCGGCAG
The DNA here is from genome assembly GCA_025054615.1 of Kiritimatiellia bacterium. Taxonomy (NCBI): domain Bacteria; kingdom Pseudomonadati; phylum Kiritimatiellota; class Kiritimatiellia; species Kiritimatiellia bacterium. The sequence goes on along the minus strand of JANWZO010000006.1, from coordinate 62,297 downwards.
GTCGGCCAGGTCCAGGTGCCGTCGCAAATCTCCGTCAGTGAAAATCCCGGCGACTTTTCGGTCGCCGTCGATGATCACCACGGACCCGGCTCGCGCGCTGGACATCGCAACCACGGCGTCCTTGACGCGCGCGCCGCGCGGCACAGTTGCCAGCCTCGGCCCCGTGCGCATGATGTCTTCGACCTTCAGCAGAAGTGTCCGGCCGATGGCCCCGCCGGGATGTAACTCGGCATAATCCTCTTTGCGAAATCCCCGCGCTTCGAGAAGCACCATGGCCAGTGCGTCGCCAACAGCTAGCGCGGCAGTGGTACTGGCGGTGGGCGCCATGTTGAAGGGGCAGGCCTCGGCATCCACTGCGGCGACAATCACTTCATCACTGACGCGCGCCAGCGCATTCTCTCGCGAGCCGGTGATCGCGACGATCGGAAGCTTGCGGCGTTTGATGGCCGGGAGAAGATTCAGAAGCTCCTCGGATTCACCGCTATAGCTTAAGGCGACGACGACGTCGCCGTCGGAGAGGATTCCGAGCTCGCCGTGCATGGCGTCGGACGGATGGAGGAAGACAGCGGGGCTTCCCGTGCTGGTGAGGGTTGCGGCAATTTTTTGGCCGATCGGGATGTTTTTGCCAACGCCGCAGACCACGATCTTCCCGCCGGCGCCCAGAGCAGTAAGAATTCGCTCCACCGCTTTCACGAAGGCTTCGTCGAGGGCGTCTCGAACGCGGCGGAGCCCCTCGATTTCAGTGTCGATCACTTCCCGCGCCCGAGCCAGGTAGCGGTGGGTCATGGCCGCCCTCCTGATTTCCATCGTATGTAAAAATGGCGCGGAGTGGTTTCCATAGAATGTAAATTCCGTCCCATGGGATCCAAGTGGACGCCGCTCATTCGCGCACAATTTTTTTTAGCGGATTGGCTTCCGACTGCAGTCGATCGATCCAGAGGATGAGGACAAAGCCAGCGATGCATAGGAGGATCGAAAGCGCCACCTCGGCGGTGAACTGATCGGGCCAGACCACCGTCTCGCGGATCGGGATCCATTCGCCGGGTTTTTTTTCGACGGTTTCGATCACCTTGCGAAACGGCCAGATTTTCCAGAGCGAACCGATCATGAACCCGACCAGCAGCGTGATGGTCAGCCGGCGGTAGTGGTTGAGCAGCCACGTCAGAACACGGGAGAAGGCCATTAGGCCCGACGCGGCGCCGAGGGCGAATGGCAGGAGCGTGAGGACGTCGAGGGATTTCACCGCCTCCATCACGAATCGGTACTGACCAAGGATGAAGAGGATAAAGGATCCAGAGATACCCGGCAGAATCATCGCCATGATCGCGACGGCCGCGCACCAGAATAGCGTGAACGGATCATTCGGCATGGTCACGGGGACGAGCCGAACGATTTTGTAGGCAGCAAACGCGCCGAGGGCGCAAGCCGCCGCCATCGCAAAGTTCCATTTTACGTGGGTGGCGACAGAGACGATTGAGGCGAGAATCAACCCGAAGAAGAACGCGAAGAGCGGCACGGGGTGGTGATCCAGCAAATAGGTGATGGCGTGCGCGAGCGTCACGAGGGTCGTCCCCAGGCCGAGGACGAGGGAGAGAAGGAACTTCCAGTTGACATGCTCAAGCGCCGCCTTCAGCCGAAAGCGCACCAGCAACTTGAGGAACTCGAGGTTGAAGGATTTGACCGTCGCCAGCAGCTCATCGTAGATGCCCAGAATGAACGCCATGGTTCCGCCCGAAACGCCAGGCACGACATCCGCCGCGCCCATAGCAGCGCCGATCCCGGCGATTCCGAGGTAGTCCTTCAGCGTGCGGTCGGGAACAGGTGAGCTGGACATGAGAGATCTCCGGAGAGCCGTCTGAGAGGCCTACTTATTTGCGGGCGGGACCTGGTCCGCCAGCGTATCGCCCGCCTTGCCGGCCGGTTTGGCGGGCGGCGACACAACGTAACCACCGGGCGGCGCTCCTTCGGAGAATCGGCCCATGGCTCGGAATTTGGCGTATCGGGCGGCGAGGCGTTGCTCGTCCGACATCATTTTGATCTCTTTGAGATTGCGCAGGATTGCGATTTTGAGCGTATCGGCCATGGCCTTGTGGTCGCTGTGGGCCCCCCCTACTGGTTCCGGTACGACCTCGTCCGCGAATCCCATCGCAATCAGATCCGACGACGTCAGCTTCAGAGCCTCGGCGGCGCGGTCGGCGTATTTTCGATCCTTCCAAAGGATGGCGGCGCAGCCCTCTGGGGATATCACCGAGTAGTAGGCGTGCTCCAACACCAGCACGCGGTCCCCTACGCCGATTCCGAGGGCGCCTCCGCTGCCACCCTCGCCGATGATGGTGACCACGATGGGAACCGGCATCATAAACATTTCCCGCAAATTGACGGCGATGGCCTCGGCGATGTGGCGCTCTTCCGATTCGATGCCGGGGTAGGCTCCGGGGGTGTCGATCAACACAACGATCGGCAGCCGAAACTTCGACGCCAATTTCATGAGCCGCAGCGCCTTGCGATATCCCTCGGGGTAGGCGCAACCGAAGTTGCATTCGAGGTTGCTTTTTGTGTCCCTGCCTTTCTGGGTCCCGATAAGCATGACCCGCTCGTCTTCAATGGTCGCGAAGCCGCCGATGATCGCCCGATCATCGCGGTAATTCCGATCGCCATGCAGCTCCATCCAATCCGACGCCATGTGTTGCACGTAATCCAGCGTGTACGGGCGGAGGGGATGGCGCGCGACCTGGACTTTTTGCCAGGGGGTGAGTTCGCTGTAAATTTTCTTCCGGGTTTCGTGGATTCGGCGCTTCATCCGCTCGATTTCGGCGGAGACGTCGATTTTCTGGTTTTCGCTGAATTGCGCGAGGTCGCGAAGTTTGTTTTCGAGCTCGAGGATCGGTTTCTCAAATGGAAGCGAGAAAGCGGGCATGGCCATCCTCCGCGCTAGTCTTCAATGATCACGCGCGTGCCGACCGGCACCAACGTGAAGAGTTCCTCAATGTCTTCGTTGACGAGTCGAACGCACCCCATGCTGGACTGCCGGCCAATGGTTTCCGGCTCCCATGTGCCGTGCAGCCCGTACCCTTTGATATCCAGCGCGAGCCAGTGCGTGCCCAACAAATTCTCCGGGTGTCCGTAGGGGATGGTGCGCCCGTCGGGGTGCCACCACGTCGGTTGGGGGATTCGGTCGGTGATCCTGAATTCGCCCGTGGGCGTTGTGGCATATTCGCCCGTTCCCACGCGATATCGTTTGAAAAAACGGTCATTCAATGAGAGGACCAAATCATTGCGTGTTTTGTTCACGCGGATGGACCAGGTGCCGGTCAGGACACGAAGCCGGTCCCCGGGTCGAATCACTCTGGATTTTAGCCGGTTGCTTTTCTCAAGAAGTTCGATAGTGGTCCCGTAGGTTCGCGCGATTCGGCCCAGCGAATCGCCCGGCTGGACTACGTAGTCAATTTTCTCGGGCATGGGCCGGGGTGTCGTGACCAGGGCGATCCCGACCTCGCCCAAGAGCGACTCCAAGGCTTGGAGCGTGGACGCGTCCGGGTTCTGATCAAGCGCCCTGAGCGCCGTTTCTCGTGCGTCCTGCAACCGGTCCTCGCCCTTGAGCTGTTTCGCTTCCCGAAGAAGGACTATCGCAGGGTGCTCTCCCGTCTTGATCGGAGATTCCGCCACTACATTCGTTTCCGTCGGCGTCAAGCTGGCCGATTCATTCACGGGGCCGGGAACAGAAGGGCTGGCCGGCGGCGCGGGATCCGAAGGCGGTTCGTTTGCGATTGCGCCAGGGAGGAGTGATGGTCCCTCAATTCCGACGTCACTGTGATCGGCTGTGAGTTCGTCCACCCGGACGCCCGAGTGCCGGGCATAGAGACTTATGAGGAAGGCAGCCGCGCATACGGCGACCAAAAGTCCGACTGCGAGGAGGCGGGCGGAGCGGCCTCCTTTTGTATCTGCCTTTTCGACAACGAATTGCGTCATACCATGGTCTCAAGGTCTCGAAGGACCAGAGACATGGAAGGGTATCGGTCGCTTTGCCGGTATGCAAGGCACTTGTAAATAAGGTTTTCCATGGGGGCCGGGAGGTTGACGTTGTGGAAGCGGAACCGGGTCGGCTTTCCGTTGGGGTCAAGTTGATTTTTTTTGGCGTCTTCCAAGGTCACGCCCTCAAACGGTTTGTGGCCCGTGAACATTTCGTAGGCTGTAACGCCGAACGCGTAAATATCGGTTTGTTCATCGACAAGGTTTTTGAGCAGGGTCTCGGGCGGCAGGTACGCGAACGTGCCTGGCAGCGGGGATATTTTGACGGGTTTAGGTTTGCGTTCGGTCGCGAGGTCGAAGTCGATCAGCACGACGAGCGCATCATTCCGCACGATGAAATTTTCGGGTTTTATGTCGAGGTGGAGGAAGCCGGACAAATGTACATAGGCGATGGCGGACGCCATTTGCCTCAAAATGGTGAGTGTGTTTTGGTAAATCAGCGGGTCTTTTCGCAGAATGAGATCGCGGAGATTTCGGGACTCGATGTATTCCAGCGCCATAAACGGCTCGTCCTGGTAAATACCGGCCTTGATGAGCCGGATCACGTTCGGATGGTGCAGATGCCCGAGAATTTCGGCGCCGTGTAAAAAGGAATTTCGGATCCTCTTGTCCCGAAGGTAATCCGGTTTCAGCCGACGGATTACAACACGGTTCTGTTGCGAATCGACCGCCACATAGAGGTAGGTCATTCCTCCTGCCGCGAGGCGACGGGTAATTGCAAAACCCGCGAACTCTTGACCAACGGCCAGCATCCGGAGCGATCAATCCGTATCACTGGGCAGAGTAGGGCCGGCTGATTGAGCTTGTCAATGAAGTTGGCAGGGGGTCGCAAGGAGGGTTGCCGACTTGTCGGACTTGTGGATAGGTTGGCGAGGTGATGGCGACCGCTACCGAATGGATTTGGGCGACGCTGGATCTGATGTACCCGCGGTGTTGTGGAGCATGCGGAGCGCCCATCGCCGAAGGTCCGGGATTTCTCTGCTGGCCCTGCCGGGAATCGCTGCGGCCCATCGGAGAACCCTGCTGTTCCCGATGCGGGAATCCGATCGAGGGTCGCGCCGACCACGAATTCGTCTGCGCGCATTGCGACGAAATGAAACCCTATTTTGACCTGGCGCGGTCGGCTGTTCGGTTCGAGGGCGCGGCAGTCGGGGCCGTGTACACGTTCAAATATCGGGGCGGAATCTGGCTTCAGGAGGAGCTGATTCAATGGCTTGAAGCGTGCTGGACGGTATGGTTTTGCGACGGACCCCGGCCGGATTTTGTTTGCCCGGTGCCTCTTCATCCCGCTCGTGAGCGGGCCCGTGGGTTCAATCAGGCGACGCTGCTTTCCGCGGGGCTGGCCCGTCGTATCGGGTGTCCGCACCTGCCAGGGGCGCTGGTCCGGGTTCGCCCGACGGAAACGCAAACGCATTTGACAGCGAAACAACGCCTTTCTAACGTTCAGGAAGCATTCAAGGCGCCCTCACCGGCTCGGATTCGCGGCCAGCGGGCGCTCCTGGTGGATGACGTGATGACAACGGGGGCAACGGTCAGCGCCTGTGCGCGCGCTCTCAAGGCGGCTGGGTGCATTTCTGTTTCGGTGCTGACACTGGCGCGCGGCCAGTGAGGTGGAGAAACATTCTGCCATGGCTTTGTTTAGCAAGAAAAATTACTCAACGGTCAAGGTTAGGAAACGGGATATCCCGGACGGCCTCTGGCTGAAATGTCCGGGGTGCCAGGAAATCGTCTTCAAGCAGGAGCTCGAAGAGAACGCGTCCGTCTGCCCGAAGTGCGGCCATCATTTTCAGATGAGCCGTGCGGACCGGATAAAATTGCTGATAGAAGAAGGGACCTTCGAAGAATGGGATGCCAATCTTTACAGTGTTGACACACTGGGCTTCACCGGGACGGCCTCTTACACCAGCAAGCTGGAGGAAAACATTCGCAAGACCGGCTATAATGACGCGATCACCATCGGGCGTGGACGCATGGCGCACCATGAGATCGGACTGGGCGTCATGGACTTCTCATTTCTGGGGGCCAGCATGGGATCGGTTGTCGGCGAAAAGGTGACGCGGCTGATTGAGAAATCGACCGCGCTCCGTTTGCCCGTGATCATCGTTTGCGCGTCTGGGGGAGCGCGCATGTACGAGGGGATGTTCAGCCTGATGCAGATGGCGAAGACCAGCGCCGCACTCGCAAAGCATGCTCAGGCGGGGCTTCCCTACATTCCCGTGCTTACGCACCCCACGACAGCCGGGGTGATGGCCAGCTTTGCGACGCTGGGGGATCTGATCATTGCCGAACCCGGCGCGCTGATCGGCTTTGCCGGGCCTCGCGTCATCAAGGAAACGACGCAGCAAGACCTTCCTGAAGGTTTTCAGCGGTCGGAATTCCTTCTGAAAAAAGGACTCCTCGACAAGGTTGTCAATCGGAAAGCGCTCAAGCAGACGCTCGTCACGGCGCTCGACTACCTGACAGGCCGACCTGCGAGGCCGGCGCCCGCCCAACCGTAGCTGCGGGGCCTTAAGTGGCGCACCCCGAGAAGCTACCGCTCAGCGACGTCCTTGAGCGGCTTTACCGGCGCAACCTCCACGTCATCAAACTTGGCCTGGAGCCGATGCGGCGGCTCGCGCGAGAGCTTGGCGACCCGCATCTTGCCTTTCCCAACGTCCATGTGGCGGGCACGAATGGCAAGGGTTCGGTTTGTGCCATCGCGGCTTCCATTTTTCGGGCGGCCGGTTTGCGAACGGGCCTGTATACCTCTCCCCACTTGGAGCGATTTCATGAGCGGATCCAAGTGGATGGCGCTCCGATTGGTGATGCCGAACTCTCCGATGGGATTGACGCCGTTGAGGCGGCCGCGGCGCGTGTACGCGAAGACGGCGAGCGGGATGTGACGTTTTTCGAATTCACCACGGGATTGGCGTTCCGCCATTTTCAGCGGGCCGGCGTACAGCTTGCCGTGATCGAAACGGGCATGGGAGGTCGGCTGGACGCCACAAACATAGTTGAACCTCTGGCCTGTGCGATCACGACGATCGGCTTTGACCACCAAAAGTGGTTGGGAGACACGCTGGAGAAAATTGCTGCGGAAAAAGCCGGAATCATCAAGTCGAGCCGGCCAGTTGTTGTTGGCCATTTACTGCCCGCGGCGGATGAGGTGATTGAAAGGGTCGCTCGCGAGCGGCGGGCCCACCTTGTGCGCGCGTCTGACGTATGCAGCGTGGAACGTATCAGCCAAAGCGTAGAGTGGCAGGACGTCCGTGTCGAAACCGCTGGAGGCCTGAGCGTTCGCGCCCGTTGCCCGCTGATCGGACGCCATCAACTGGCAAATATTTCCATCGCCGTCGCGATGTCCGAGATTGCTCTGGAGCAACTTGGCCGACCCTTGAGCGGCGCCGTGCTTCGGGCAGGCTTACAAGAGGTGGTGTGGCCGGCTCGGGCGCAATTGATTGAGCGAGACCCGACAACGATTCTCGATGGAGCGCACAATCCCCAGGCGATGGAAGCGCTTCGCCGCACGATAGATGAGGTGCGTGGGGACAGGCCCATCGGCTTGGTGGCCGGCTTTCTCGAGGACAAAGATGCGGTTCAATGCCTGGCCGCCTGGCGTGGCGCGGCGCAAAAGGTCTGGCTCGTCCGGTTGGAAGACGCCAGGGCCATGGAGTCCGGGGAGTTGGAGCGAGCCGCCGTTCTCGCCGGCATCGTAAATTCTGAACCGCCTCGTCCGCTCGATGAGGCGTGGGACCTTGCTCGGGCTTGGTGTCGCGAACAGGGCGCTCTACTGGTCATAACTGGCTCACTTCATCTGGCGGGGGCCGTACTCGCGCACCTCCGATCATCCCGACAGCGCGGCCGATCATGTTGAGCCGGATTCGACCCCGGGTAGCATAGATTCAGAGCCGTCCGCGCCGGTCTTCTCGGGAGTGGGGTGTTGTCCCCACCTGCGGGGGATGGGAGCATCGGCTGCCGGGGTATAATCGCGAATCCAACCCTCGGTTGCCCAAAGCTCGACCGGCTGGCGGTCCGGCATGATGAGAACGTCTGCCTCGGGGAAAGACGGAAGAATCCGGGCGCCCTCCTCCATACCGAGGACGATCAGAGCGTGCGCGAGCACATGCGCCATCAGGCAGGTTGGAGCCCGGACAGCCGCCAGGCAGGTTCCCTGGGCCGGACGCAGGGATCTCGGGTCGATGATGCCTCCATAGGTTTCACCGGCAATCGTCACAGTCTGGTCCCGCAATCCGATGACCGCCAACCCGTGGTTAGGGGGCAGTCGGAGGGTTCCAAGCGGAGGTCCGTCGAAGGGATTTCGGATGGGAAGAGACCAGTAGTTGTTTGGATCTTGGCGGCCTAGGGCGCGCGCGTAGCGATCCCATTCGAACAACACGGCGTTGAAACCGGATCGGCGGGCTTCCACAAGAGCCAGATCAACACCGTAGGCATATTGCAATCCCATCGGCGCAAGCCGCGCCGCCGGGGATAGGAGCGCGACGCCGCCGGGATCAAAAAATTGAATCAGGTGAGGCCCGATGTGTTCCCGGAGGACGGCGAGCTCTTCATCTGTGGGCGGTTCGGGCGGGGGCGTTGCCGAGCCGATCCCCCAAGCTTCGAGCGCGCCGAGTAACGCGAGGTCATATCCGCCCTGGGTCAGTTGGGAATAGTAGTGGACGAGGTCCAGTGCGCGAAACGTGTTGAAGGAGACCTGCATGCGAAATGAACCGGCGACGCGATTGATTTTTGACAGGTCGCTCTGGCGGTCTGAAAGGTCGAATTCCGCTGCTGCGGCGCCGTACTGAATCTCCGCGAGGCCGGATAGCGCAGCCAGCCGGTCCGCATCCGCCTTCGGGACCGTGACCGCGCCATCCCGGCCGGCGATGTGGAATGCTCGGCGGACCGGTGGAGTTTCTGCGCAGCCTGCAGCGATCGCACAACCCAGAGCGAGGCTTACGGCCCGGGCGCTAGGCATCATGCGTGTAGTAATACGCCTCGGTAAAAATCGCATGGGGGGAGATTCCCCGTTCCGTCAAAATCTCGCGCATCTCATAGAACATTTCATTGGCGCCACACAGGTAAAAATCGGCATCGGGGGGAAAATTGAACGATCTAGCGAATTCGGTGACGCGCCCGCGAAACCAAGGGGACGATTCTCCGCTGACACAAGGGAAATAATGGTATGCCTCGAGTTCACTGCGGAAAAAAAGATCTTCGACCCTGCGGACGCCGTGGAGGATAGTCAGGTCCAACCCGGGGTGGGTCCTCGCATAGGCGCGGCAGGGGGCGATGCCCGTACCTGTCGCGACAAAAACGAGAGGCCTGCCGAGGTCACGAATGACAAATTCGCCATAAGGACCCGACACGTCAATCGAGTCGCCTTCGGCAAGCCTGACGAGGCGGGGCGTCAGCACGCCGTCCGGAATCAAACGATAGAGAACGGTCAAGGCGTCATCGTTTTCGCCAGACGCGATCGAGTAATTCCGGTCTTCGGTGATGTCCCGGCCGTGAATCGTTATCAACTGGCCAGCGCGAAATTGCAGGCCATCTCGGCTCAGGGTCAACTCATAGGCCGTTGATGAGACCTGCCTGTGTCGGAAAACTTTTGCCGTCCAGCGATTCATGGCGAACGGGTCAGCCGCCATAAAGGAGGCAAGACCACGACCGTTGCGTTCGCGGAGGAGGAAACGCAATCGATGCCAACCGCGCGCCATTCGGTCCAGTCAGAAGCAATTGGGAGAGCGATGTTGCCGATCGATTGAAAGTCCCCGGTGACCGTCGAAGGAATCGAGGCAAAGGTTTCATGATGGCGAAGCGTAAGGGGTGAGACGCATTCGTGCCAAGCGAGCAGGCAAGCTGAGTTTCGTCCCGTGAAAATTCACACGATGCGTCGGCTACGTCGCAATCTCCATACAACAGGTCATGAGTGAGATAGATAGGCAGTGGCGCCGGCTTTCATTTCAAGTTTCCATCCTGATCGGGATGGGAGAATCACTCAGAGAAGGTGAGACCCAAGTTCCTCCGCGAAAGTGTTTGCACTCCTGAAGTGGACAATATTTCCGGCAACACAAAGAGCCGCCGGCAATATGCACACGCCCCAGTGCTGTTTTTCACGGACGACATCCATCGTTCGTCGCTGCAGAAGTCAATACGGCTTTCGTCGGACGGTCAAGCGGGTGGAGGCGGAAGGTCCAGCGTCTGACGTATGGTGTGCAGTAGGGTCTGGAGGGGATACGGTTTTTGAAGGAAGGGGTATCCGCGCTCGCGAATGAGCGGCCAGCGCGACTTGTCGTCGGTGTAACCACTGGTGAGGAGAACGCGCAGTTCGGACTTTTTTCGTCGCAATGCTTCGGCCAGTTCCAGACCCGTGCGGTCGGGTAGCACCACATCCGTAAACAGCAGAGAAAGCGAGCCGTCGTTTTCGTCAAACAACTTTTCTGCTTCATCGGCCCGGCCCGCAAGAATGGGTTGGTAGCCGTATTGCCGCAAAGCGTTTGATACGAATTCCCGGATGCCCGCCTCGTCTTCGACGACCAGGATCTTTTCATTTCGACCCCGCGGCAGCGCGGTCAACCGCTGCCTGTCCTCGAGGGCGCTCGTTTCCACGGCGGACCCATCGCCGCAGACGGGCAGATAGATTCGAAAGGTCGTCCCCTGGCCCGGCTCGCTGTAGACGTGAATCATCCCCTCATGTTGCTGAATGATGCCATACACGACCGAGAGGCCCAATCCCGTCCCGCGTCCCGGTCCTTTTGTCGTAAAGAACGGTTCGAAAATCCGCTCGCGAACCTCGGGCGTCATACCGACCCCAGTATCCGTCACGTCAAGCACAACGAACCGGCCATGTCGTTTTTCCGGCATCATCAGGGCGTCCTCTTTGAGCAGCACGATGCCGACGGTTGAAATCGTGAGGCGGCCACCGGACGGCATGGCGTCGCGCGCATTGAGCGTCAAATTGACGAGCACCTGCTCGATCTGGCCCGGATCGACGCGGACAGGGTCGAGATTGGGTTCGAGTCGCACCTCCAACTCGATATCTTCCCCGATCAGCCGCTGAAGCATCTTCCGGGTGCCCTCGACAAGCGCATTGATGTCGACCGCCCGCGGTTCCAGCATCTGCCTGCGCCCAAAGGCCAGCAACTGGCGGGTCAGCTCGGCGGCTCGTCGTGCGGCCTTATCGATTTCGATGACATCGGCGCGGAGCGGATCTCGCGGGTCCATGCTCTCCAGCAACAGATGGCTGAAACCGGTGATAGCCTGCAAAATGTTATTAAAGTCGTGTGCGATGCCCCCGGCCAGTCGTCCGATGGTCTCCATCTTTTGAGCCTCCATCAGGCGCTGCTGGAGAGAGCGGCGCTCCGTAATGTCCTGCTTGATGGCGACAAAGTGCGAGGGTCGACCCTGAGCGTCCAACACGGGCGTGATGATCAGCTCCTCGAGATAGAGTGATCCGTCTTTTCGGCGATTGATGACTTCACCGCGCCAAAGCTGACCGGAGAGGATCGTATCCCACAATTGCTTGTAGAAGTTCGGAGGATGCCGGCCCGACTTCAGGATGTTGGGGCTCTTTCCAAGGACTTCCTCTCGGCTGTAACCGGTCAGGGTCGTGAACGCGGAATTCACCCACGTGATAACACCCTCCCGGTCGACAATCATGATCGCGTTTGCCGAGGACTCAAGCGCGGCTCCCTGTAGACGGACGATGTCCATCGCGCGTCGCTGCTCGGTGACGTCGATGAAATTCACAGCGAATTGCCCCCGGCGGGGACTGAACGCAATCACTGAGAAATATTTCTGGAGGTCAGCCGAATACTCCTCGAACGCAATCGGGCGCCCCGTAAGCGCCACCTTGCCATATCGTTCGATCCAAACCGGTTCGATGTCCGGAAAAATTTCCCGAACACGCCTGCCCAGCACCTCGTCGCGGCGGAGGCCCGTCATCGCGGTGAAGGCCGGATTGACATCGATGAAGCGGTAATCAACGGGCCGGCCCTGCTCATCGCAGATGATTTCATGCAGGGCGAAGCCGGTGATCATCGTGTTGAAAAGGGTGTGATACCGCAACTCGCTTTCCCGGAGAAGTTCTTCGTGTTGTTTCCTGGCGCTGATGTCCATCGCCGTGACGATGATGCGGCGTCGTCCCTCCGGTAGAGTGATGCCGCGTTCACGGATTTCAACGAAACGCGTTCTGCCGTCCCGATTTCGCAGAGACACCTCGCGGACGACGGAATCATCGGGGGATGTGTCGCGGATTTTTGATCCAGCCTCCGAGCGGACGGGCGGCTCGAACACCTCCGCGGCCAGCCGACCCGCGAGTTCATCGCGAGAAAAGCCGGTCAGTTCGCTGAACGCTCGGTTGGCATCGAGGATGTTGCCCGCCGCATCCTGTAGGATGACCCCAATCGGCAAGGTGTCGAGTAGGGCGCGATACAGCCGTTCCTTTTCCGCATGCTCGCGGTCGTCCTGGATCCGTTTGAGGGATAGTTCGGCGAGCGATTTGCGGGCCTCATCTCGCTCCGACGTCCGCTGCTGAAGACCTTCCTCAAGCTCGGCATTTTCGCGCCGTAACCGAATGATTTCCTCGGTTAACTGATCAAACGCGTTTGAGATTTCGACCTCCCAGGGTTCGCCGGAGGATCGACTGGGTGCGGTCTCCGCCCGGGGAGGTTCGCCGAGGTAGGACACCTGTTGAGCACGGTCCCTCAACCTCTGGATGCGTTTACGAAGACCGTGGACATACCCGAGAAAACTGGCGAGCGTCAGTGCAACGGCGACGACCGTTGCCGCAAGGGTCGTTTTCGATGCGGGCAGCAGACCGAGAGCGAGGGCGCAAACGAGGGTGCTGCCGAAGATGAGGCCGACTACAGAACCGGCGAGGGCCAACTGGGAAAGGCGAAATCGCGTCATGAGGAGCTTCCCAAGAGAGGAGAATTAGCCGGTTCCCCCCGCGGCGAAATCGTCTGCTTCATGCGGCGCTGGAGAAGCAGGCGATGAACGGTCTGGACTAGTTCCTGGGCACGGTACGGCTTGGACAGTGAGGCGGAGAATCCGTACCGCTCAAATTCTTCGTGATGGAGTTCGGCGGTGTAACCACTGGACGCCACCACGGGGAGGTCCGGATTCGCATCCCGCAGAGGTCCGATGGTCTCTTTGCCGCCCATGCCGCCGGGAATCGTCATATCGAGAATCGCAATGTCGATTACGCGGCCGGCTCGCCGTTCAGAATCAACCAGCCGAATGGCTTCATCCCCGTTTTCGGCTGTAATGACCTCGAATCCCTGCATTTCCAGGGTTCTTCGCGCGAACGCCAGGATTGACTTCTCATCATCCATGACCAGCACGCGGCCGCGGATGACGGAATCGGGCAGCGAATCCAATTCCTCGGACTTGTCAGGACGGCGATCCGGAGCCGCGGGAAGAAGGACCGTGAAAGTGGATCCTTTTCCTTCCACGGAGGAGACCGAAATGTGTCCGCCGTGTTTGCGCACGATCGAATAACAGATCGTGAGACCCAGGCCGGTTCCCTGAGCTTTGGTTGTAAAGTATGGATCAAAAATGCGGTTCCGGATTCGTTCTGGGATCCCCACTCCCGTATCCGATACCTCAATCTGGACGTACGCGCCACCCGGCAGGTCCGCCACCTCGCCGGCCTGCAGCATTCGATTAGAGGTGCGCACCGTAATCGTCCCCCCGTGGGGCATCGCTTGATCGGCGTTGATGACGAGGTTTTGGATGACCTGGCTGAACTGGCCGGCATCCAGTTCGGCGTTCCATGTGTCGGCTGCAAACTCAAAGACACACCGGCTTGCTGAGCCGCGCAGTGAGAAGTCGGCAGCTTCTCGGATCAGCCCCGGCACATTGTGAAGCGCTTTCTGCGGCGCGCCGCCCTTCGTGAAGGCTAAAAGCTGCCGGGTCAGGTCGCGTGCGCGGAGGGCGGCGCGCTCAGCGTCATGGAGCATTTCCTCGAAGGGCGTTTGCGAGGGCAGAATGGCTCGAATTAGGGAAAGATTGCCCAAGATCGAAGTGAGAATGTTGTTGAAATCATGCGCGATACCGCCAGCCATGACGGCCAGAGATTCGAGTTTTTGCGTGCGCATTCGTTCCTCCTCCGCTCGTCGCCGATCGCTCAAATCCTCCACAATCGCGACGCCCCCTGTAACGGCGTGCTTGGCGCCGACCAGAGGCAGAGTTCGTATGCCCAGCCAGATGTCCGCCGGCGCCCCCACAAATCCGCCGGCAATCTCCATATAGCTTTCTCCGCCTCGAAGCGCGGTCGCCAGGGCTTGGTTGAGTTCCTCTGAACCGATGAGGGAGTGAAGGTCGGCTCCCGCCAGACTCTCCCGTGTCAAACCCACCAATGAAGCGAACCGTTGATTCGCATCCGTGATCCGCAAATTCAGATCATAATGAAAAATGCCGATGGGCGAACGTTCGAACAACTGGCGATACCGCTCGCCGGCTTCCCGCAGTCGCGCTTCGCGCTCTACTTCCTCGGTAAGATCGATCATCGCGCCATTAACCACGGCCGGCTTTCCATCCACGTGGTGTTCATAGGTCATGATGGCGCGGAGATGGCGGTAATTGCCCGAAGCGGCTGCCATGCGGAAATCAATGCTGAAGGAAGTGCCGCGTTGGTCGGCTTCCTTTAGAGCGGCCAGGACGCGATCGCGGTCCTCCGGATGTAAGACCCTTTTCCACATGTCCGGATCGGCGAGCCATTCTGCGGGGCTGTATCCCAAAATATCCTGAAGCCTGGGGCTAACATACGTCGTAACCGGACGCGGAATGAGATCGACACGAAATGTAATAGCCGGCAGTCGTTCGGTCAGGGAGCGATATTTGTTCTCCAGTTCGCGATAGCGCGCCATTTCGAGCATGAGGGCCTGGTTGGCGTCCGCAAGCTGGCCGGTGCGCTCAGCGACCCGGCGCTCCAGCTCTTCGCTGAGCGCCCGCTGTGAGCGCTCAGCTTCGGCCATCTTTTGCGCAAACCACCAAAGACGCTGATGCCTCAAGAAGAGATCCAGCAACAGCGAGATGACCAAGGCGCCGATGCCCAGCGCCACCAGCCGCCAGCGGCCAATTTCACGTTCGAAGACATTAGCCGGCATGTCGAGTCCGGCAACCATGCGCACGGGCGGATCGGCTTTCGGGTCGATCAGCGCAGGGGCAAGCGCGCTGACCCAGCGGCCCCATCGGTCCTGAAACGGTCCTATCGTATAGGGCACCCCGTTTTCGAAGATTTCATAATCCTCGGGAAAAACATCCCCTTCGAAAATTTCGCCGGGCCGGACTCGCGTCTCGGGCCGATTCGATTCGGACGAGGCATAGAAAACAAATTTACCGTCCTGAAGAGTGTAGAGGTAAATTTGTTCGATGTCGGGAAAGGCCTGTTTGGCCAGCGTCAATTCCCTCTCCAGCGACCGAATGAGGGGGTTGGTTTCGGCTGGAGATTCTCGCACAACCGCTTCGAGCATGGATTGATCCAAAAGCGCGGCCACAGCGCGAATTTTTTGAATCATCTCGTCCCGAATCTGCGACGCCGACAAGCGGTCGACCATGAATGCCGACAAAACTGTCAGAACAGAAAGAGCTGCGACGCTGGCCAGAGTTGCGTGTAATGACAAATTGAACCGGCGTTCAGAGGCGATGATTCCTTGCGAGGCGGGGTTCAGTGACAATTTCCAGATGGCCGCGGCAAGGGTCAGAGCACAGGCGGCTCTCAGCAGTTCGACCGGAAATCCCAGAAGCGACGCCCAAGCCGCGGTGTTCCAGACCCGCGCGGGAAGAAATGCCGAAGGCGGGGGGGTCGCGCCAGCGGCAATGGCATACACGGCAAACGCACAAGCGGCCATCCGGAGCGAGCGGGTACCGGAGGCTGGCGACCCCTCGCTGGCCATTCGGATCATCGCGTAGGCGGAAAGCAGCGACGCGGGAAAGCCGATGAAGAATCGGGCGGCGCCATCCGCCGTTTCGAGAGCCACGAAAGTCGGTGCGATTCCACAAGTCACTACGGAAGCAGCGGGCGCGTAGACTCGCCATGCAAACCCCGCTTTCCCCGCCCCGCGGCGGCCAAATTCAAACAGCAGGGCGTACGATGAACCCAGGAAAAAGAGCCCCAAAAACCTTAGCGCTCTGGAATCGAGCGAAAAGTTGACCATCACGAGCCACTCGTGCACCGCGTGCACAGAGGCAAAAAAACTCAACCAAAACCAGGGCAAACGAACCGATGACGGTCGATTGGCCTCCTGCGCCGCTCCTGAAAGGGCCGCAAGCAGAGCGAACGAGGCCCCATATAGAAAGTAAATCAGGTCAAGGTGGCTGGTGATCCATGTCATGATTGCGGTGCGGCGTCAAGCGCTGCGCGAATTTCGCGGAGAAGCGCAAACGGGTGATAGGGCTTGGGCAA
The DNA here is from genome assembly GCA_025054615.1 of Kiritimatiellia bacterium. Classification (NCBI taxonomy): domain Bacteria; kingdom Pseudomonadati; phylum Kiritimatiellota; class Kiritimatiellia; species Kiritimatiellia bacterium. Next base: position 45,883 of record JANWZO010000006.1, on the reverse strand, counting down.
AAACCCATCAAAACGTTCGCGTTGACGCATCCATGTCTCCTGCTGGTTCGCATAGCCGCTGGAAAGCAGCACTTTGAGGGCGGGGCGCACTTGCCGAAACTCCCTCGCCAGATCCACGCCGCTACCATCGGGCAGGACGACATCGCTGAAGAACAAATCAAACGTGGAATTCGATCGGTAAAAACAGGCGCGCGCCTCTGCGGCGGTCCTCGCGAGGGTGACGCGATAACGGTTTGAACTCAGAATGCGAAGACAAAATTGCCCGACACCCGGCTCGTCCTCCACAACAAGGATGTGCTCGCCGCGTCCGCCCGCCGGCTCAACCGACTCGTTGCGTTTTGCCGTTCCGTCCTCTTGCTGCCCCTGAGGATCAGCCGGCGCCGCGGGGAAATAAATGCGAAAGACCGACCCCTCGTGAAGCCGACTTTTGACCTCGATATGTCCATGGTGCTGGCGGACGATTCCGTAAACGACGGACAGGCCAAGCCCGATCCCATGTCCGGGCTCCTTCGTTGTGAAGAAGGGCTCGAAAATTTTTTCCATGACTTCGGGCGCGATGCCCACCCCCGTGTCCGAAACTTCGAGAAGTGCCGCCGGTTGCCCTTCCTCCACGCTTCCGGCGGCCGCCGCATCCATCGGGAAAACCGTCTTTCGCGTCGACAACCGCAAACGGCCGCCTTCGGGCATTGCGTCGCCGGCATTCACGCAAAGATTCACCAGAATTTGCGCGATCTGGCCGGAGTCTCCCAAAATCAGCGGAAGATCGGGATCCAGGTCGGTTTCGATGGAGATGTTCTCCCGGATCAGGCGGCGCAACATTTTCAGGCCCGATTGGATGGTTTCGTTCAACTGAATCCGGTCCCAAGAGGGAGGGCTCCTCCGTCCAAACATCAGCAGCTGACGGGTCAGGTCCGTCGCCAGGTGGGCGGCCTGCAGAATCTCGAGCACGTCCTCACGCCTTGGATCATCGTGACTGAGGTTCGTCAGCAACATGGAGCTGAAGCCCGTGATGGCCTGAAGAAGATTGTTGAAATCATGAGCAATACCGCCGGCGAGACGGCCAAGGCTCTCCATTTTTTGGATTTGCGCGAGATGCTGCTGGAAGATTTTGCGCTCGGTAATGTCCTGTTTGATCGCGATGTAGTTCCGAATTTTGCCGGTCGCGTCGCGCATCGGAGTGATGGTCATTTCCTCCGTGCACAGGGACCCATCCTTTTTGCGGTTCGTGATCTCGCCCTCCCAGACCATTCCGCGACCGATAGTCTCCCACATCTTGCGAAAGAATTCGGGAGGGTGCCTGCCCGAGTTGAAGAGCGCGGGCGTCCTACCGACCATCTCGTCGGCCGTATATCCGGTCAGGCGACATAGCGCGTCGTTCACCCACAAAATGCCCCCGGTCGGGTCCGTGATGAGAACACCGTTGGCCACCGCCCCCAGCGCGGCTCGTTGTAATTCGAATTGTTCATAGACCCGCTCCCGAAGTATGGCCTGAGCAAAAACCGTCGCAACGAGCCGGAGCGACTCCCGCTCGGCAATCGACCACGCGCGCGGCATGACGCAATCATCAAAACCGAGAAACCCCCACCATTCCCCATCGACATGGATGGGTGCGATATGCAGCGACAAAATGCCCTGGGATCGAAGCAGCGGCTGCTCCGTCAAGGGCATCTGCGCCACGGGCCCGCTGATCGGGTCGCCCTTCACGAGGTAATCGATCCATCTCTGAAATCCCGCAGCCGCCAGATCAAGTCGTTGCAAGAGGGGGTTGTCGATCTCGGGATGAATTCCCTCGGCAGTCCATTCGAAGAGCTGATCTGCAAGGAACCGGCCATCCGCCATTTTCTCAACCCGAAAGAGGTAGGACCGGCTGACGTCGGCCGCACGACCCACGAGGCTCAGCGCCTCTTTCGCATGGCTTGCCCAAGCTATGTCGCGCAGAAAATAGAGGCTGATGTCCGCCGCCGCCCGGAGCAGCGCGTCACGACGGTCTCGACGATAACCGATTTGTTGGGCGAATATCGCCATCGACAGTGTTGGCGCCAGATGCACGAGAAGGTCTGCATGACGCGGTTCGAGCGCTGGATCACCGTCGTAGGCTTGAACGGCAAACACGCCAAAGGTCTCGCCCCGACGAATCAGAGGAATGCCGACCCAATAACGGGGGCGCGTACCCAGCACGCGACAATCCCCCAGCCGTTCAAGTTCTTCAAGACGCTCGGCATCTGCAAACAGAGCCACCCCCTTCCGCAGCACATACTCGGTTAGGCCGACGTTTGGCGTTTTGATTCCGGGCGGTGGGTCAAAGCGGTCCATCCAGTAGGGGAATCGAATCAGCGATTCACTGGCGTCGTAGACCGCGATATACACATTGACCGCGGGTATAAATTCGGTCAGCAACTGATGGATCGCACGACCCAGAGAAGAGGTTGATGCGCATCGCATCGCGAGCTCGCTGATCCGGTTGGCCAGATCGAAATGAAATTCGGCCGGCACTCGGTCGTTGGGCGTCGATGCAGTCGGGCCCATGGCGGACTCCAAACAAAGAGTTTACACAATTTCGGCCAATTTAGACAAAAAAACGCGGCCGCAAAAGCGGCCGCGTCCGAATGTCATCCGGCTATTTGCAAGTATCAGCCGACCAAACGCTCATACGCGGCCGCGACGGCGTTCCAGTCGATGACATTCCAAAACGCCGCCACGTAGTCGGGCCGCCGATTTTGATACTTCAAGTAGTACGCATGCTCCCACACGTCCAACCCCAAGATTGGCGTCCCCGGACACTCCGTGACGCCCAGCATCAAAGGATTATCCTGGTTCGGGGTGGAGCAGACACAGAGGGAGTGGTCAGATCTGACGCAAAGCCATGCCCAACCGGATCCAAAGCGGCCCAGCGCCGCCTTCGTGAATTGATCCTTGAAGCCGTCGAATGAACCGAACTGCCGGTTGATCGCATCTGCGAGTTTTCCGGCGGGGCCGGCCCCTTCGTTCTTCTTCAGCAGGTTCCAGAAAAAGGTGTGGTTCCAATGGCCGCCCCCGTTATTTCGAACCGCAGCGCGTATGTCCGCGGGCACGCTGTTGAGGTCGGAAAGCAGCTCCTCGATTGTTTTGGACTGTAAATGCGGGTACTTTTCCAATGCGGCATTTAGGTTGTTCACATAGGCCGCATGGTGCTTACCATGATGAATCATCATGGTTTGCTCATCAATATAAGGTTCTAGACTATTCGCAGGGTATGGAAGTGGAGGTAACGCATGAGGCATGGTGATTTACTCCTTGGTATTTGGCATAAACTATACTTGCGAACCAGCCGCTGTCCAGTGAGGCTTCAACAGACTGGGATTCGCCGCGTGGCGAAGGGGACGGTTTCTTTCCTTGCCGCGCTCATTGCCGTCGCCTGGCTGGTGGGCGCAGCGGGTTGCGCCACGGTAGAGGAAGCCGGTCGAGCCGTTGACGGCCCGGCAGCAGCGGACAGAGATCTGTCGGCGATGATTCGCCATAGGATCGAGATGGATTCCGGGCTTCGCGGTCAAATGATCGGAATCGATGTGGCGGGCGGGGAGGTCACCGTCCGCGGGAATGTGCGCAATGAAGCCGAGCGGTTGAGGCTGCTCGGGATCATACGCGGGACCCCCGGTGTCGCAGTGGTTCACGACCAGCTCCGCGTCGTGCGGTAACGCCTTCGGTTCGACGCGATTTGCAGCGGCTCTGTGCGCCCTGGCGTTGCTGGGGTGCACGGGCCCCGGAGCCTCCAAAAAGCCGTCGCCGAATGCGGATGCGGATTTACCGCCGCAGGCCGACTTCCACAGCCGTCGATCCGATGACGGCCGCTGGCTCGTCGACGTGCTTTTGCGCGAGTGGCGTTCACCAGTGCTGCCGAGTGAGTTGCTGCGAGAGTTGGATAAGGAGACGGGATCGGACCGATCGATCGAGGAGGCTCTGTTGGCCTCTCTGCCGAGCGCCGGTTTGTGGACCTTCGCGATGTACGGAACATGGGAAGACCTCGCGCGTCGCGTGGATGCGAGGGTACCGGTTGTCGTTCAACTCGCATCGGCATCGGGTCGGCGCCGTATTCGGAGCTTTGCAGTGATCCGCTCTCTGAGCAAAGAAAAGGATTTCGTTGTCGGCGAAGTCGCCGGCAGAAAGCCGTTCAGGTTGGGCGGAGCTGAGTTTCGACGGCGTTGGCACTTATACCGAAACTGGATGCTAGTCGCCTGTCCGCCGGAGAAGGTTGCCTGGCCTTTGAGCGCTTCGGAACGACTTAGCTGGATCCGGTACCATGACGCGATCGGCCGTGAGCAGGTGGCGGACGATCTCGTCCGCGAATGGCTCGCAGAAGGTCTGAAAAACCCGGATGTGCTGTCTGTGCTCGGCAGTCGAAGCATCGCGCGGGGAAATGCCCAGGAGGCGGAACAACTCCTCCGGCGATCGCTCGAGCTCGACGCTCAACAACCCCGCGCTGCCAACAACCTCGCATTCCTCCTCGCGCATGAGCGCCGAAATCTGGATGATGCGCTCAAACTCGCCAAACGGGCCCTCGAATCGGAACCGTCCAACCCCAGATTTTTGCACACCCTTGGTTTTGTCTACGCCCGACGAGAAGACTGGCCCAACGCGGTCCGCGCGCTCGAACAGGCGTGGCAACGCTCCGGGCTGCTCCCCTTGGAGGCTCGAAAGGAAGTCGGGTTATGCCTGATGAGGGCCTACCTCCAATTGGATCGTACCGATGAAGCCCGCACCATCGCCGCCTCGCTCTGTACGGCGGACCCCAATATCGGGTGGCCGCCCGAATTGCAGCGCCAGCTTGACCTACCCTCAAACTGCCATTAGTTCTTCCCCATGGATGCGGGCGGCAAATGGGCGCCGTGGTCGGCGGATTCGATCTCGCCTTCTCGCCGCGCGGCGAATTCTGTCCATGGTGACGAAGGCATAACGATCGGATCGCCCCGTTCGCCCTTACGGCAACGTCGGCGGGGCGAGCACAACGCTCGAAGTTTCGCTTTCAACCGTCTGTTCTGGCTGATCATGTTTGCCTTGGCCTGCGCCTACGCCGCTTTTCTAGGTTATACTCGCTACGCCAAGCCTTTTGCCGTCCAGCCGCCGACTGCGGACAAAAAGCCTGTCGCTGCGCAAAAAGAAGAAGCCCCCCCTTCCGAAGAAGCTTCTGAACCAATCGAATCGAGCATTCATGCCTGGAAGCGTGGTCTGAACCTGGCGCAAGAGGGCGCTGTCCTGGCCGAGATGGGTAAAACCGAACAAGCCCTTGCCAAACTACGGGAGTCCGTCGATGTCGCGCCCGACCTCACCCGCAGCCGCGCCGAGCTCGCGCGCCTGCACGAGCGGGAGCGCAATTTCGCAGAGGCGGAGCGCGAGTGGCGTGCCGTGCTAGCGCGCGACCCTGAAAATCTAACCGCCCGCATCCGGCTCGCCGTGGTCTTTCTGGCTGCGGGCCGGTATGAAGCCGCCCTCGCTACGGCCCAGTGGGCCCTGGAAGCCGATCCCTATGCGCAGGAAGCCCTCGATGTCGCCGCCTCGGCGCTAGCTGGCCTGCGCCGCCACCGAGAGGCGCTGGATTATCTCCGCCGCCTCGCCGCGATTGACCGCGAAAATGCGGCGGTAAAAATTCGCATGGGGCTTTCGTTTGCCGCCCTCGGCGACCTGAAGAATGCCGAGGCCTCGTTCTACGATGTGCTGAGGTCCGACCCGGCGAATTCTGTTGCCGCCTACAACCTGGCCGTAATCTGCGCGCGCAGAGGTGACGCCGCTGGGGCGGTGGACCTCCTCAGAGAGGCTGCGCAGCGCCACGGTTCGCCGTTTGTTCTCGCATGGACGCGAAGCGCAGATTTCGACCCCATTCGGAACGACCCTGCATTTGAGGCCTTTGCCAACGCTCCGGCACAAGAGCCGGAATCCAATCCGTCCTCCGCCACGACCACCCCGTGACGGCGCGAGCACTGGTGCGCGATGGGGAAAATTGCCCGTTCCGTGACGGCCGTGCGTGCGGCCGCGATCATGCGTCGTCGCCGAACTTCAGGCGCTGCGCGACGCGTCGTCAGAGGACGAACGGGATTTTTGCGCTTCCTCCGGTTTCGCCCCTTCCTCGCGGCCCTTTTTGAATTCACCGATGCTTTTGCCGAGCGCCCGGGCAAGGTCCGGGATCTTCTTAGACCCGAACAGCAGAATCAGCACGATCAGAATCAACAGCAATTGGGTCATGCCGATGTTCTGAACGAATTGCGCGAGCGGCAGCATCATCTTCAGCTCTCCCACATTCATGCTCGTCAAAGGCCACAATCCGTCTTTTCGCCGCCCAACGCAAGCCCCAAACGCATTTCGAAGCGGACCTCGGCGGGGTCGCGGCGGTTGCCTATCGCGCCAGTCGATGGATGGATCGCTCTGCCGTTTCCTCGAACGAAGGCCCCGGCAGCCATCTGCGTAGCGGACAGTCGGCGCACCGTGGCCTCGCGCGGCAGAAGGTTTTTCCAAGGGCGACAATTAGTGCGTGGTACTCATTGTATAGCGCAGGATCTTTCGGGAGATTGGCCTCAAAAAGCGCAGCCGTTTGCTCATACGAGGCCTTCTGCGGGAGCCACCCATGCCGAGACAGAAAACGGCGCGTGTATGCGTCCACCACAAAAATCGGATGTCCGGCAGCATAGAGCAGGATGCTGTCCGCCGTTTCCGGGCCGATCCCTTTCACCCCTAGAAGCTCGGCGCGCAGGCGGTCCGGAGGTTCGCGGAGCATCCGGCGCACCGACCCGTCATATCGGTCTACGAGCCATGTCGTGAATGCACGCAGCCGCCGAGCCTTCACGTTAAAATATCCCGCCGGCCGGATCCACTCGGCCACCCTCTCCAGCGGCGCCTCATGGAGCCGTTTCGGATCCAGCGCGCCGGCCGCACGCAGCCGAGCAATGGCCTTCTCCACATTGGACCAGGCAGTGTTCTGGGTTAGAATGGCGCCGACCATCATTTCAAATTTCGTTCGGGCGGGCCACCAGCGCTGCGGGCCGAAATGCCGCAATAACGCATCGAAAACCTCCATCAAGGGAGCGCCGCGCCGGGGGGTTGGCGACTGTTGCATGTTGCACTATCCTCTCGCCGCCAGTCCAATGACCGACGAACCGACTTCATTAGACAACGCTGCGAACGCGCCGGCAACCCCCACCACGCGCGCTGGCGTAGTCGCGCTGATCGGCCGCGCCAACGTCGGCAAATCGTCGTTGCTCAATGCGATTCTTGGAGAAAAAGTCAGCATCGTGTCGCCGGTCGCGCAAACCACCCGCAACATCGTTCGGGGTATTCTCACCGATCCGCGCGGCCAGCTCGTCTTTCATGACACGCCCGGCATCCATAAGGCGGTCGGCCCCCTCGGTCGCGTGATGAACCGGCTCGCCCGAAGCGCCGCCGAGGGAGCGGATGTCGCGCTGCTTGTCCTCGACGCCCACGCCCCGCCTCGCGAGGAGGACCTTGGCTGGATGAAGAAGCTCCACAAGGAAACCCTCCCCATCGTCGCGGCGCTCAACAAAATGGACCTCGGCGGCCGCTATGCCGGTGAGCTGCGCGCGTCGTGGGCCGCCGCCAAACCGTTCGATGCCGTGGAGAGGCCCTCGCCGATCTGGGTCGAGGTCTCCGCCGTCACCGGACAGGGACTCGATGAACTGGTCGCTACGCTGTTCCGCTCCGTGCCGGAGGGGCCCTTGCTGTTTCCCGAGGACATCTTGACCGACTATCCGAGAAAGCTCGCCATCGCCGACATCATCCGCGAGAAACTCTTCGCAGAGCTGCGCGATGAGCTGCCGCATGCCGTCGCCGTCTGGGTTGAAGAGCTGGACGACAGCTCGGACCCCTGGCGTGTCCGCGCGCTGATTTATGTGAGAAAGAATTCCCAGAAGGGCATTGTGATCGGCGAAAAAGGTCGTCTGCTGCGCAAAGTGCGACGCGCGGCGGAGACCGAGTTGCAGGCGATCTATGATCACCCCGTTTCCCTCGACCTGTGGGTCAAGGTTGAACCGAAGTGGGACCAGAATTACTGGCTCCTCAAACAATTCGGGTATGTCAAATGACGCCCGCGCGGGCACGGTTCGCCGCCGGCCTCGTTGCGGTGGTTGCCTTCGCGGCCTACGCGTCCGGCCTTTTTCACGGCTTTGTTTATGACGATCATGGCGCCCTTGTCGAAAATCGGTTCTGGGATTCGCCGGATGCCTGGCGCCAAACACTGACGCTGCGCACGATGTTCGACCCGCGCGTGCTCGACGGCCAGCGGCCGACGCTGCTTCTGTCGATCCTTTTGGACCGTGCGCTCGGCGCCCGCGAAGCGTGGCGCTATCGCCTGACCAACCTCATCGTCCATGCCGCGTCGGCGGCCCTGCTTTTTGCCTGGCTACGCGGCGTCCTCCATCGTCAGGGCGACGCGCGCGCGGACGCGCGGGCCTTTGCGGCCGCGCTGCTTTTCGCCGTACATCCTCTCGCCTCCGAGGGTGTGCAATCGCCCGCGTTCCGAGAGGACGCCCTCGCGCTATTCGGAATGCTCGCTGCGCTAGCGTCGGGCGGCATCCGCCAAGCCGGGATCCGTGTCGCGCTCCAGATGGCGTCGCTGGTCTTTGCGCTGGGCGCCAAGGAGAGCGCGGCCGCGCTGCCGTTCCTCGCCGCGCTGGTGTGGTGGCTATTTCCGTCGGAAAGGCCGAGTCGCGGACGGATGGCGGCTGAGTTTGCCGTCGCGCTCGCGCTAGCTGCGGCGTGGTTCGCGACGGCCTACGCCTACCGCCCCGCGCAGGCGACGGGGACCGAATGGAACGGCCTGTCGCTTCGTTGGCCGCAAAATCTCCTCACGGCGCCAGATCTGTTTCTTCGCTACCTCGGCCTGATGGCAGTCCCGTGGCCGCTTTGCGTCGACCGGGTCATCGAGCCGGTCGCCGCGATCATGTCCCCGCGATTTCTTATGGCCGTCGGCGTCGCGGTCGCTTGGGCCAGCGCAGCCGTAGCGATGCGTCGACGGGTCCCGCTGGCAGCGCTTGGGATGGGTTGGATCGCCCTGCAGTTCGGGCCGGTCTCGAACCTCGTGCCGCTCTTCAACCCGTTTGCCGAGCGGTATGCCTACGCGATGATCCCTGGTTTCGCGATGCTGGCGGCTTCTCTGCCTCTGAGCCGGTCGTGGGTCCGCGTGGGGCTGACGCTACTTGCTGTGACCTTCTTGGCCCTGCTCCAGCTCCGACTGCAGGACTGGCGAGATGACGAAACTCTCTGGCGCGCGACCCTGCGCGTCGAACCGCGCAGCGCTCGCGCGCACACCTGGCTCGGATTGGCCGCGCTCGAGCGCGGCGACCTGGAGTCGGCCGCCCTCTGGTTTGCGCGGGCGGATCTGCTCAACCCGCAGGACGTCACCGCACTGATCAACCTTGCCATTCTCGACGGACGCCGAGGCGACCTCGACTCCGCCTCGGCGCGGCTGGAAGAGGCGGTGCGCCGCCGGCCCGGCAAGTCGGAAGCCTGGGCAAATCTGGCAGTGGTCCGCGAATTGCAGGGTCGCCCGGCGGCAGCCCAGCAGGCGCGCGAACGGGCACAGGCGCTAGACCTTCTTCGCCGCTACGCGCCATGACTCGGCTCAATCGCTGCGCCCTCCACGGCCGGGCGGCGCGAGTTGCGGCTTCCCACCGCCCGCTGTTCGTGGTTTGATCGCCCCCGATGATTTCATTCCTGCAAGGCGTCCTCGAGGAAAAGCAGCCGGGCCGAATCGTGGTCAACGTCGGCGGGGTCGGCTACGAGGCGTGGATTCCGCTCTCCAGCTACGATCGGCTACCGCCCGAGGGCGCCTCGTGCAAGGTCCTCACCGTGCTGCACATCCGCGAGGACGCGCACGAGCTTTACGCCTTCGCCGCCGAGGAGGAGCGTCGGATTTTCCGGCTGCTGTGCACGGTGGCAGGGGTCGGCCCCAAAACGGCGCTCGGCGTGCTCGGCGGCCTGTCCGTGCGCGAGATCAAGGCGGCGATCGCCGAGCAGGACGTCCGCCGACTCGCTTCCGTCAAAGGGATCGGGCGCAAGACGGCGGAAAAAATCATCGTGGAACTCAAAGACAAGCTGACCGAAGGGGAAATGCTCGAGGCCGTGTCCGGCGCGGCCACGCCCTCTGCGGAGGACCTGCGCGCCCGCGACGCGGTGCTCGCCCTTGTATCCCTCGGCTACAAGCAGGCCGAGGCGCTCGCCATGGTTCGGGCCGCGCTGTCGGAGTCGGGGCCCGCCGCGACGGTCGAGGACCTCGTCCGTAAGGCGCTCTCGCGCGCGAGCTGACCCGAACGGCCCGCCGCGCGGCGCGTCGCCGGCGGCGATTTGCCGGGCCTTCCGAAAAGATGCGTTGATGATCGCCCCTCCATTCCGAAACGAGGCCCGGAAATTTTCCATCGTATGGAAAATCGCCGGAGAAAATTTCCATGCCATGGAAAATCGCTGAAAAAATTTTCCATGCCATGGAAAAACTCGCGCGAAAATTTCCATGCGATGGAAAAATTTTCGCGGAAATTTCCATGCCATGGAAAAATTTCGGGAAGAATTTCCATGGAATGGAAAAATCGGCGCCGGCCGGCAGGCCGACGGACTCGCCGCGCGCTTGAGGAGCAGCGGAAACCGATGAAGGGCCGCAAAAACGGTGTCCAAACGGGGCGGTCCGTGTAGAATCCGCGGGCTGAACGTATGGCGGATCGCTTCATCACCAACACGCTGAACCGCGCGGACACGGAGTTTGACGTCTCGCTGCGGCCCTCGAAGTTTTCGGATTTCATTGGGCAGGCGAAGGTGAGGGAGCGGCTGGAGCTGTTTGTGGCGGCCGCGCGCGGGCGGGGCGACGTACTGGACCACATTCTGCTCTTCGGGCCGCCGGGGCTGGGGAAGACGACGCTCGCCTTCATCATCGGTGAGGCGATGGGCGTGAACGTCAAGGCGACGTCCGGCCCGGTGATCACGAAGGCCGGCGAGCTGGCGGGCCTGCTAACAAATCTGCAGAAGGGGGACATCCTCTTCATCGACGAGATTCACCGGCTGCCAAAGGCGGTGGAGGAATATCTCTACTCGGCGATGGAGGATTATGTGCTGGATATCGTGATTGACCAGGGCCCGAACGCGCGGTCGGTCCGCCTGACGCTGCCGAAATTCACGCTGGTCGGCGCGACGACGCGCAGCGGGCTGATCTCCGCGCCGCTCCGCTCCCGATTTGGGCTGGCGAACCGGCTCGATTACTACACGCCGGAGGAGCTGATGCAGATCGTGACGCGGTCGGCGCGGATCCTGAACGTGGACATCGATGAGGCCGGCGCGCGGGAAATCGCGCAGCGGGCGCGCGGGACTCCGCGAATCGCGAACAATCTGCTGCGATGGGTTCGCGATTATGCTCAGGTCCGCGCCGGGAACCGGATCACGCGCGAGGTGGCGGACCAGGCGCTGTCGATGCTCGACATCGACGAGCACGGTCTCGACGAGATGGACAAACGGATTCTGGAGACGATCGTCCACAAGTTCGGCGGAGGGCCCGTGGGCGTGAATTCGCTGGCCGTCTCGGTGGGCGAAGAGGCGGGCACGATTGAGGAGGTATACGAGCCGTATTTGATCCAGGAGGGCTATTTGAAGCGGACGCCGCAAGGTCGGGTGGCCACCGATCTCTGCTACAAGAAATTTGGACTTCCTCCGCGCGCGAGGCAGCCGGAGCTTTTCTAGGCAGTGCGTCAGCGGGCTGCGCGGCGAGTCGGCACATGGACCGTTTGAGTTATTTGATTCGGCGACTGATCCTGGTGGTTCCGACATTCGTCGGGATCACGTTTGTGTGTTTTGCCCTCTGCCAGTTCGTGCCGGGTGGGCCGGTCGAGCAGGCGATCATCCGAATGCGGGGGTTGGACGGCGCGAGGGGGGCGAGCGGCGCGGCAGCGATCAGCCCCGAACACCGCCGCGCGATCGAGGCGCATTTCGGTTTCGACAAGCCGATCCTGCAGCGGTACTGGAAGTGGCTCTGGACCGACCGAATGGGTCTGGCCGTCGAATCGTACAAATATCCGAACAAAACCGTTTGGCAGTTGATCCTTGAGCGGTTTCCGGTTTCGCTGATCTTTGGCGTCACGGGGTTCGTTCTCACGTATCTGGTTTGCATCCCGCTCGGGATCGCGAAGGCCATGCGGCACGGCAGCGGGTTTGACCTGGTGTCGAGCGTGGTGGTGTTTGTCGGCTATGCGATTCCGGCGTTCGCGTTCGGCATGTTGCTGAAAAGTCTTTTTGCGGGCACGACGGATTTTGCGTTCGACTGGTTTCCCGCGGGCGGGTTCCACTCGATGCATTTCCACACGCTCGATGGGTGGGGGAAAGTCCTGGACATCGCGCGCCACATGTTCCTGCCGGTGCTGTGCTACGTGATCGGAAATTTTGCGGTGTTGACGCTACTGATGAAGAATTCGCTGCTCGAACAAATCAGTCAGGATTACGTGCGTACGGTCCTGGCCAAAGGCGGCAGTTTCCGGCGCGCGGTCTGGCGGCACGCACTGCGCAACGCGCTGATTCCAATTGCGACGGGCTTCGGCAGTGTGTTGACGCTGATGTTCGCGGGGTCTGTCCTGATTGAGCGCGTATTTGAAATTCCCGGAATGGGGCTGCTGAGTCTCGAGGCGATCATCAGCCGCGATTACATGCTGTTCATGGGGATCCTGAGTCTGACGTCCGTCTTGGGTCTGGTGGGCCGCGTGCTGTCGGATTTCTGTTATGTGTTGATCGACCCGCGGATCCATTTCCACGCATGAGCCCGCTGGCGCGATTGCATCCGATCACGCGGCGGCGGATCCGCCGTTTTTGGGAGATGCGGCGGGCGCGCTGGTCCCTGATCCTGCTCGCGGGGGCCTATGGGCTGAGCCTGGCGGCGGAGCTGTTTTGCAATTCAAACCCGTTGTATTTGCGGTTTGAGGGACGTCACTTTTTCCCCGTTTTTCGTTTCTACACCGAGCGGGCGCTTCTCGGCGAGGGCCCTGACACGCGGGTGGATTACAAATTGTTTGTGCGCTCCGAGCGATTCGCGGGCAACCCGTCGAACCGCGTGATCTGGGCATGGCACCCCTACGGCCCGTATGAAATCGTGCGGCCCGAACGAATCCAACTTCCGGACCGGGTTGTGCTCCGGGTCGCGCCGCGGGCGCGCGTCGGCAGCGTAAACGTCGCACCGGACGGCATGGTGACCCGGGGGACGTCCGCCGGCTACTTCTTCGGCGGGGAGGATGGGGCCGAGGAAGGCCAGCGGCTTGCGGACTGGTGGGTGGTTCCGGAGGCGGTCCTGAAGGCGATGGAGAGGCGTTTTGCGAACCAGCCGGATGCCGCGATTTCGGCGCCCGCGCGGCGCAAGGACGGACTTGAGTGCGAAATCTCGATGCCCGCGTACACACCTCGCGCGACGCCGCCGCGGACCGTCCGCCTGACCTTTCGCGAGGAGCCCTCGCGCCGCAGCGAGGTGCGCTGGGCGTTGACCCGGGAGCTGGCGCCCGAATCTGGAGAATGGCCGCCGATCTGGCGATCGATCGGGGAGTCCGATCGTGCGCGGATTTTGGATCTTGCGGAGAGGCGCTTTTCGGGTCCGGTGGATCCGCTGGAGATCTCGATCGAAGGGCGACCCTATGCGGCGAGGGCGGAGCGCGAGGATATCCGATTTCCATTTCGCCCGGTTGCGGGGCATCCGCTTGGGCTGGACAGCGCGGGGCGCGACCTCCTCGCGCGGCTGATCTATGGATTCCGGATCTCGATGACCTTCTCCATGTTGCTGGTGGCCGCTTCGATGGCCGTGGGGACTCTGGTGGGTGCGCTGCAGGGATACCGGGGCGGGGTCACGGATCTGGTGGGACAGCGGCTCGTCGAAATCTGGGATTCGTTGCCGTTTTTGTACATTTTGATCCTGATGGGGTCTATCTACGGCCGGAGTTTCGAGCTACTGCTGTTCTGTTACGCGCTCTTCAATTGGATTGGGATTTCCTACTACATGCGGGCGGAGTTTCTGCGCTTGCGCCACTGGCCGTTCGTCGAAGCGGCAAGGGCCCAGGGACTGCCCGCGTGGCGCATCATGTTCCGGCACATCCTTCCGAACGCGCTGGTTCCCCTCGTCACCTTTTTCCCCTTCTCGCTGGTCAGCGCGATTGGGACGCTGGCCGCTTTGGATTTCCTCGGCTTCGGATTGCCGCCTCCCACGCCTAGTTGGGGTGAGGCGCTGTCCCAGGCGCAGGAATATCCGTGGGCATGGTGGCTGACGCTCTATCCCTCTTTGGCCCTCTTTGTCGTCATGCTTCTTGGCGTTTTCATCGGGGAAGGCGTGCGGCAGGCGTTTGATCCCAAGCCCTATTCGAGGCTCGAATGAGGGATCATGCCCATCCAGAGAGTGGACCCGCCGAGGCGCCGCTCCCTGCCGGCCCGCCGCACGCTGCCTCGCCAAGTCGCGAGCCCTTGCTCCGCGTCCGAGATTTAGTGGTCGAATTTGATACGGATGCCGGACCGCTTCGCGCGGTGGATGGCGTGTCGTTTGACATTTACCCCGGCGAGACCGTGGGTCTGGTAGGCGAATCGGGGTGCGGCAAGACGGTGACGGCGCTGTCGTTGTTGCGGCTGCTTCCATCACCGCCGGCGCGGATTCAGGGCGGCGGCGCGGTGTTTGAGGGGCGCGACCTGCTCCGCCTGCCCATCCGCGAGCTCCGTTCATTGCGCGGCAAGCGAATTGGCTTCATTTTCCAGGATCCGATGACGGCGCTTTCCCCGCTGCGGCGGGTGGGCGACCAGTTGATGGAGGTGGTCCTGCTGCATGAGCCGATATCCAAGCCGGAGGCGCGCGCTCTTGCGCGGGAATGGCTCGCCCGCGTGGGCATCCCCGACCCCGACCAGCGGATGCGCGCGTGGCCGCACGAATTGTCGGGCGGCATGCGCCAGCGCGTGATGATTGCGATGGCCTTGATGCTGCACCCGAGCCTGGTAATTGCCGACGAGCCGACGACGGCGCTAGACGTCACCATACAGGCGCAAATCTTTGACCTGATGCGGGCCCTGAAGGACAGACAGACGGCTATTCTTTTGATCACGCACGATCTCGGGATCGTGTGGGATATGTGCGACCGCGCGATCGTGATGTATGCGGGGCGAATTGCGGAGGTGGGGCCCGTCCGCTCGCTTTTCGCGCAGCCGAGGCACCCCTACACGGCGGGCTTGCTTCGTTCGCTCCCGCGCGGGACGAGCCGCGGCGGCCGGCTTCAAGCGATTCCGGGGCAGGTTCCCCCATTGAGCGAGTATGCGTCAGGCTGCCGATTTGCGGATCGCTGTCCCCACGCCATGCCCCGATGCCGGGCCGCCCCTCCGCTGCTGACGCCGGTGGGAGAGGGCCACGCGGCAGCCTGTGTCCTCGTTTCGGAGGGTCGGCTGCCGTGAGCGCGCCCTTGCTGGAGGTCCGGGGGTTGACCACGTGGTATCCGATCCGCCGCGGCGTGTGGTCGAGGACGGTCGGCTTCATTCAGGCGCTGACCGACGTCGATCTCGTGATTCGGGAGGGGGAGACGCTGGCGGTGGTCGGCGAGTCCGGCTGCGGCAAAACGACGCTTGGCCGGACGATCGCCGGGCTGGAAATTCCGAGAGCGGGTGAGATGTTCTGGCGCGGGACGCCGCTGCCCGCCGGGATCCGGGAGCCGGTCCTGCAGCGCAAGATCCAGATGGTTTTTCAAGACCCCGCTGCGTCGCTCAATCCCCGGTTGCCGATTGTCGATCTGTTGACAGAGGCGCTGGCCCATCATGGCCTTCTGGAGACATCGCGCGAGGAGACCGCGCGCAAGCTGCTGGAGGACGTGGGGATGGACGCCAGCGCGCTGCACCGGTACCCCTTTGAGTTCTCCGGCGGGCAGCGGCAACGCATCAGCATCGCAAGGGCGCTGGCACTGAAGCCGGAGCTGGTCATCTGCGACGAGCCGGTCAGTGCGCTCGACGTGTCGGTGCAGGCGCAAGTGCTTAACTTGCTGATTGACCTGAGAGAGCGCTACCGACTTTCGTACCTGTTCATCACGCACGACATCAACGTTGTGCGTTTTCTGGCGGATCGCATCGCGGTCATGTACCTCGGCCGGATCGTCGAGGAGGGGCCGGCCGAGGCGGTTCTCGAGCAACCAGCACATCCCTACACGCGCTCGCTCATTTCGGCCGTTCCGGTGCCCGGTCGGGAGAGACGAGAGCGTTTGGCGCTTCGCGGCGAGACGCCTTCGCCGGCGAATCCGCCGGGGGGCTGTGCCTTCCACCCGCGTTGTCCGCTCGCGATGGACCGCTGCCCCCGTGAGCGGCCGGTCCTGTCGGTCGTCAGCAGGATGCCGCAAAAGGTGAGTTGCCACCTATATGGCGGAGCGTTATCATCTGCGCAGGAGAATTGATCCATGGGCAAAGTGCCGACTGTTCGGGATTTTATGGTCACCAATTTGGTGACCTTGCGGCCCAGGATGCCGATCCGGGAGGCCATCGACATCCTTTTGAAGCACCGCATTTCCGGCGCGCCTGTAGTGGACGACAACGGAAAACTGATCGGCACGCTCTCGGAAAAAGACTGTTTGCGAGTTTTCGCGAATGCGGCGTTTTACCATTCGGACCCGGGCGACGTTGAGGACTATATGAACACCAACGTGGTCACCATCAGCCCGGATGCGGATATCTTTCACGCCGCTCAAGTTTTTCTCAACAACACCTTTCGGCGGCTCCCGGTTTTGGAAAACGGTCGCCTGGTGGGGCAGATCAGCCGGCGCGACGTGTTGAACGCGAGCCGCAAAATGGCCGATGCGCCGCCGTTCCCCCCGCCGTTTACCGACGCGAAATATCTGACCGACGAGGTCAAGGCCGCCCTCGCCGACAAGCCGCCGCCTCATTAGGCTGCCGCTCCGCTGTCCGACCCCGCGAGGGCGCCGAGTGCCGGCTCCTGTTCACGAATCGCGGGCGGCGGCCATATTGAACTGCATGTCATAGAGCCGCCGGTATAGTCCTCCGGCCGCGATCAGTTCGGCATGGGTTCCCCGTTCCGCGATGCGGCCCTGCTCCAGCACAAGGATCAGGTCGGCATGCTGGATGGTCGAGAGCCGATGGGCGATGGCGAACACGGTGCGACCGGACATCAGGCGATCGAGCGCCGCTTGCACGAGTCGCTCGCTTTCCGTGTCCAGCGCGCTCGTCGCTTCATCGAGGATCAAAACCGGCGCGTCGCGCAGCAGGGCCCGGGCGATCGCGAGGCGCTGGCGCTGGCCGCCCGACAATCGGCTGCCCCTGTCTCCGATGACCGTGTCGTATCCCTCCGGCAGCTCCAAAATGAATTCATGCGCGTGCGCGCGCCGGGCCGCGTCCTCGATCTGCGCGCGCGAGGCGGAAGGCGATCCGTAGGCGATGTTGTTGGCCACGCTATCGTTGAAGAGAACCGTTTCCTGGGTGACGAGGCTGATGTGCCGGCGTAGAGACTCGAGCGTGAACTCGCGGATGTCCGTTCCGTTGATGGTGATGCGGCCGCCGGTCACGTCGTAGAAGCGAGGCAACAGGCTCACGAGCGTCGTTTTGCCGGAACCGGAGGCGCCGACCAGCGCGATACATGCGCCGCGCCGCGCCTCAAATTCGATGTCCTGCAGCACGAGTTTGTCGCCGTAGGCAAAACTGACGCGCTCGAAAGCGATTCGTTCGATCGGCTCCGCAAGCGGGCGGGCGCCCGGCTTTTCTCGGACGAGGACCGGCTGGTCCAGCAGCTCGAAAATGCGGTCGGCCGCCGCCGAGCTCTGCTGGATGTTCAAATGAATCCGGCTGAGTTTTTTGACCGGCTCATACATTGCGACCAGTGCGGCGCCGAACGTGAAGAACTCCTCGAATCGCATCTCGCGCCATCGCGCATACAGGAGGATCAGGCCGAACCCGACGAGCGAGATCAGCACAATGATCGGTTCGATCGCCGCACGCGCGCGCGTCACGCGCATGGCCCGCGAAAAGACGCCGCGGCTACGCTCGACAAATCGCGCAATTTCCCGCTGCTCCATGCCGAACGCCTTGACGATTCGCGCGCCCGCAATCGTCTCCTCGAGGATGGAAACGAGGTCCGCCATGCGCTCTTGGCCTTCCCGCGACGCCCGGCGTACGCGGCGCCCGAACAGCGCGACCGGAAGGATGCAGATCGGAAACAACGCGAGGCTGATCACCGCCAATTTCCAGTCCAGCCACAGCAAAAATCCGACCAGTCCGAGAAAGGTGAAAGGCTGTCGCGCGAGGTCGGCGAGCACGGTTGACACGGCGCGCTCGACCATCTGCGTGTCGTTGGTCGTTCGCGAGATCAGGTCGCCCGCGCGGTTTGCGCCGTAGAAGGCGATCGAAAGCTCCTGAAGCCGGGCAAACATCGCAGCCCGCAGGTCGAACACGACGCGATTGCCCACCCATTCCAGCAAATAGGTGCTCGCGTAGAATCCCAGCCCGCGGGCAAGCCCGATCATCGGCAGCGATACGGCTACGGCGAAAGCCGCCGCGAGAGAGTATTCATCGGGATTGAAAACGCGGGCGAGCGTGTTCTTCAGCGCCACGAGCAGCGCGGTGGTGGATCCGCCAAACACCACGCCAAAAAAACCGCCGGCCACAATGCGGAACCAGTACGGCCGTGCAAACGCCAGCAGACGCCGATACGTCGCCCATTCGCGGCCGGTCGTCATCGGCTTCAATGGCCGAGGGCCTCCAGGTAGCGCTCGGCCTCCAGGGCGGCCATGCAGCCGGAGCCCGCGGCCGTAACGGCCTGCCGATAGACGGGGTCCTGCACGTCTCCCGCAGCGAACACGCCCGGGATGTTGGTCCGAGTATTCCGCGTGATCAGATAGCCGCGCTCATCCATCTCCAACTGGCCGCGGAAGGGCGCCGTGTTCGGCGTGTGGCCAATCGCGACGAACAGCGCTTTGACGTCCAGATCGGAGGTCTCGCCCGTCACGACATTTTTCAATCGGAGGCCGGTGACTTCATTCCGCGAGACGTCGTACACGTCCTCGATTACGGTATTGAAGATCGGCTTGATCTTCGGGTTGGACAGCGCGCGCTGGGCCATGATCTTCGACGCGCGAAACTGGTCGCGGCGATGGATCAGGTAAACGATGGAGGCAAATCGCGTCAGGAACGTCGATTCCTCCATGGCCGAGTCGCCGCCGCCTACCACGGCGACGGGGACGTTCTTGTAGAAAGCGCCGTCGCAGGTGGCGCACGAGGTGACGCCGCGCCCAATCAGTTTCTGTTCGTTGGGCAGGCCGAGATACTTGGCGCTCGCGCCGGTGGCGATGATTAGAGTTTTTGTTTCCAGAGTGGATCCGTCATCGAGTGTCACGCGTAACGGCGAGCCGGTCAGCTCGGCGCGCTCCACCACGTTGAAGCGAAAGCGCGCGCCGAAGCGCTCGGCTTGGGCGCGCATGCGGTTCATCAGGTCCGGGCCGAGGATGCCGTCGGGGAATCCCGGAAAATTTTCGACCTCGGTCGTCGTCGTCAATTGCCCGCCCGGTTGGAGGCCGTCAATGACCAGCGGGTTCAGGTTGGCCCGCGCCGCATAAATCGCCGCGGTCAGGCCCGCCGCGCCAGTGCCCAAAATGATCAGATTTTCCATCGCTGATTCCTCACGTTTGTTGTGTAGCAGATTCAAGGCGCGATGCCAGACCTCAATTGACGGCCCGCATGGGCGGCCCTATTCTGCGCCCCGTGGTGGAAGAAGGAGAGCGTGCAATGGCGGACCCCGACATGTTGCGTGAGATGTTCCGGCTGCAGGAGGCGCTCAACGCGCGAATCGGCGTCCGCCCCGTGGGCGAAATGACGCCGGAGGAGCAACAGCAATGGGTGCTGAACTACTGCCGCGCGATGTCGCAGGAAATCGCTGAATTGACGGACAGCATCCCGTGGAAATGGTGGGCCCGCTACCAGAAATTTGACCTTCAGAACGCGCGCGTTGAGGTGGTCGATCTGTTTCATTTCCTGATCTCAACCGCGCAGGTCCTTGGCATGACCGCGGATGACGTCTTCGCATATTACAAGGACAAAAACAGAATCAATCTGAACCGCCAGGAGACAGGCTACGCCGTCAAGGATGAATCGGACAACCGCGCAGTCGGTCTGCCGTCCAATCCGGATACCGCGTCAGGCTGACGGTTCGAGGCGCGTCATGCCGCCCATGTACGGCGCGAGGGCAGGGGGCAGTTCCACCGCGCCGTCGGCCTGTTGCCCGTTCTCCAGCAGCGCGACGACAAGCCGTGCGAGGGCGACCCCGGAACCATTCAGCGTGTGCACATGCAAGGGCTTCCCGTCGGGGCCGCGGTAACGAATCCCCGCCCGCCGCGCCTGGAAATCCTCGAAATTGCTGCACGAGGACACCTCCAGCCAGGCGCCCTGACCCGGGGCCCAGATTTCGATGTCGTAACACTTCGCCGCGGCGAAGCTCAGATCGCCAGCGCAGAGTTGGACCACGCGGTAAGGAATGCCGAGTCGCTGGAGAACGGCCTCTGCATGGCCGACCAGCTTCTCTAGTTCATCATACGAAGAGGCTGGTTCGCAGAATCGCACCAACTCGACCTTGTCGAACTGGTGAACGCGGATGAGTCCCTTCGTCTCGCGGCCTGCCGAGCCGGCCTCGCGGCGAAAACATGGCGTGTACGCGCAAAACCCAATCGGCAGCGGACGCTCGAGAATTTCCTCGCGGAAATAATTCGTGACAGGCACCTCGGCCGTGGGAATCAGCCAGAGGCCGTCGGCCGGGATCGAATACATGTCATCCTTCATCTTCGGCAGTTGGCCGGTGCCCGTCATCGACGCGGTGTTCACGAGAAACGGCGGCGACATCTCGATGTAGCCGTGTTCTCTGGTATGAAGGTCGAGCATGAATTGGATGAGCGCGCGCTCCAGCCTTGCCCCGGCGCCCAGATAGAGCGGAAATCCAGCTCCGGTCATGCGCGCCGCTCGCTCGAAGTCGAAAATCCCCAGCCGGTCACCCAACTCGACGTGATTTCTCGGCGGGAAATCGAATGATCGTGGCTCGCCCCATGTGCGTACGACTTTGTTTTCGGATGAATCGGCCCCGTCGGGTACGCTCGAGTGGGGCAGATTCGGCACCGTCAACCAGAGCGCTTCGAGTCGCGACTCGACGTCTCGAACCTGCTGGTCGAGCCGGGCAATCTGGTCGCCCAGCTCCCGCATCTCGGTCTTGACCGCTTCGATGTCCTCGCCCCGCTGCTTGCGGAGGCCAATCTCTTTGGACACCGTGTTGCGGCGATTTTTGAGGGCCTCAACCTCTGTGAGAAGTCGCCGGCGTTCCCGGTCGAGCTCGAGAATGGCATCCAGGTCCACTGTCGCGCGCTTGCGCGCCAAACCGGCGCGGAGAGCGGCTTCATCGTCTCGCAGGCGTTTGAGGTCGAGCACGAGCTACTCCTCCGAAAATTCGCGGAACATGTTGTAGGGGTTGTCGGGATCCAGCGGGATGCCCATGTCTCGAGCTTTCTCCTGCAGCTCTAACAGCCAAGGCGGATCCAGGTTCCGGCCGATCTCATCAAGCTCTTCAAGCGTCGAGTAATACGTCATCGCGCTTTCCGGATTGGGGCTGTATTCCATGCCCATTAGCGAACAGATCCCGCGGATCACCTGGCGCTCCAGTCGGCGGCCGATTCGCTCCTCGTCGGGATTGTCCTTCAACAGCTCGCGGACATTCACTACCACCACGCGCAAATCCGGTCGATAAATACCGTGATTGGTCGAATCGGGTTCACCACGGTACAGGACAACGGCGCCCACGGCGTCTTCGGGCAGTTTTCTCGCGGCCAGCTCGGCGACCTCGTGGAGGGATGCCGTGGGCGAGGAAATATCCAGGGATCCCGCATATGGAACGGGGATCGCGAGGTTTTCCTCCGCCCATCGACGCGCGCGCTCGACCAGAGCGGGATCCACATCGCCCGCCGCCATCACGCTGGCTGGCTGAGCAGCGTGAGACAGCGCTACCAGGGCACACCATGCGGCAACCACAACCAAACCAAATCGCATCATCCAGAACTCCTTCGCCTTGAGCATCTTCGATTTGTGCATCTAAATCTTTGGACGCCGCGCAGTGTACGCAAAGGCTCTTCGGGATCAAGCAGGCCGGCGACGCGCCCCCGGCAGGATTCGAACCTGCGACCGCCGGATTAGAAATCCGATGCTCTGTCCAACTGAGCTACGGGGGCATTTGGTTCATGCAGCATAGCGGAGTCCGTTCGAGTTGCAACAGACGGCTGAGCGGAAAACCGAATCCCGAATCTACCAGTAGCGGGTGGCCCGCCAGATGTGGGATTGCGCAAGCCGGACCGTTCGGGCGAAGATTATTTGCCGATGTCGATTTCAGGAATCATTTTCGACATGGACGGCGTCCTCTGCCTGTCGGAGCCGTTCATCGCGGAGGCGGCCTGTCGAATGTTTCTCGAAACCTACGGTATTCGCGTCCAGCCGGAAGAATTCGAGCCTTTCGTCGGAGCTGGGGAGGACCGCTATCTGGCCGGGGTGGCGGAGCAGCGCGGCATCCGGCTCATGCTGCCGCGGGACAAGATTCGAACGTATGAGTTGTACCTGGAGGTGATCCGAGGCCGGTTGCAACCGGTCCCAGGTTTGCATGAATTCCTAAACGAGGCGCGGTCGAAGGGGCATCGATTGGCGATCGCCACAAGCGCCGATGAAGTCAAGCTCGATGGCAATTTGCGCGAACTCGGGCTGCGCCGCGGCGATTTTGATGCGATCATTACCGGCGACCGCGTGCAGCGCAAGAAACCCGCTCCGGACATCTTTTTGGCGGCGGCCGCGGCGCTGGGCCTCGAACCAAGCTCGTGTCTCGTTGTCGAAGACGCGGTTCTGGGGGTTCGTGCAGCCCGAGAGGCAGGCGCGCGCTGCCTAGGCCTGTCGACTAGCTTCTCCGGCGCCGAGCTGACAAAGGCGGGCGCGGACTGGACCGCGCCCGATTTTGAAACCCTTCCAGCCGATCTGTACAAGGCATTGTCCCATGAGTGACCGCAGATACCTCCTTGACCTCGTCCACCATAACCCCGGCGAGCCTCCCCTCCAGACACGGTTTACCGACCCATCGTATCTCGCCGCACTGGGCTACAACGGGCAGGTGCTCAAGCACCTGAACGCGTCGGTGGCCCTAGACCCCTTTCCGGCCGACGCAGCCGAGGCGGATTGGCTTGCCCAAGCGCAGTCGGCCCGAGACGCCGAAATCTCCGCGGCGCGACGAGCGGGCCTGTCGGTGTATTACCACGTCGACCTCTTTCTGCTGCCGAAGCGCGTGGTCGAGGCGCGTCGTGGCGAGATTTGCGACGAGAAGGGCCGGATCGACCTGACAAAACCGGCCACGCTTGAACTCCACCGCACGCTGTTCGACGCGATGTTCGCTCGCTTCCCCGACGTGAACGGGCTCGTGATCCGTGTGGGCGAGTGTTATCTATTCGATACGCCGCACCACGCTGGGAATACGGCGGTGCCGCTGCATGATCCCCAAATTGGGCGCGAGGAGCAGATCGCGCGGTTCCGGAAGCTTGTTGCGTTTTTGCGGGACGAAATATGCGTGCGCCGGGGAAAACAACTGATCTACCGGACCTGGGATTATTTCGGCGACCGGTTTCATGCCGACCCGACGTTCTATCTCGCGGTGACTGATTCCATCGAGCCGCATCCGAACCTTGTGTTTTCGATCAAACACACGGCGGGCGACTTTTTCCGAGGATGCGTGCCGAACGCCTGCATCGGGATCGGTCGCCATCCTCAAATCGTGGAGGTGCAATGCCAGCGCGAATACGAGGGGAAAGGCGCTTTCCCCAACTATGTCATCCGCGGCGTGGTGGATGGGTTCACGGAGGTGCCGAATCCCAAAGGGCTTCGCGAATGGGTTCGATCTCCACAGTTTTGCGGGCTGTGGACCTGGTCGCGCGGAGGCGGGTGGTTCGGGCCGTATTTGAAGCACGAATTTTGGCCCGAGCTCAATGTGCGCGCGCTGCTGGAGTGGTATCGCAACCCGGCGGAGGGCGAAGCCGCCGCGTTTGAACGGGTGTGCGCTGAGCGGTTCGGCATGAAAGAAGCCGATCGAAAAGCCTTCCGCGAACTTTGTCGTCTTGCGGAAGAGGCGGTTTGGCTCGGGCGCTCCATCCCGGCCCTTGCCCGCCTGCGGAAATTTACGGAGGCGGATTGCGGCCGCTTGTGGATGCGCGATGACCGGCTAGGCGGCATTGAAAGACTCAAGACCGCTTTCGAGGAGCTGGAGAACGCCGGCATGCTGGACGACGCGGTGGACGAGAAACGACGGGCCGCGGCGCTGTTCCAGCAGGTCGCCAAAATGAGCGCCGGAATTTCCTGTGCGAATGCTTTTGATACGGACGCCTTGCGCGCGTCGGCCGTTTACGGGGCTAGGCTGTTCGAGGCAATCGCAATCGGATGGGACATCATGGTCCGGCGTTGGCGCGCGGCCCGCGGCAAGCCGGTTCGCGTGGGCGATGAGGACGTTGCAGCATTCCAGGCCGCATGGCGCCGGTATGAGGAGGTGGCCAAGGAGCATCCGTTGTCCGCTTCGCTGTACATCCCCAAAGGCTGGGCATGGCCGGGGCAGCCGCCCTCACCCGGCATGATGGATTCTGTCCTCAGTGCGCTGGTCGAGAAACCATGATCTCAAAGCTGTACGTTGAAGTTTCGCATTATGAGGGCGCGGAGCTTCAGAAGCGCCTGCGGGCCCTTCGATCCGGCGACTCGGGCCCGGAGTTCCGGATCGATCAAGGCTGGGCCGGTCGCTGGATCGAGGACCCGAAAGGGCGCCTGGAGGTCGAGTTCCGGTCCGAATGCGGAGCAGCGGCTGCTGCAACCGGTGTCGCGTGGGAGTGGGAAGGGTGGTCGAGCGAAGTCTATGTCCTGATGCCCGCGGGAGCCTATGCGGGCAACCGCTTCCGGTCGATCCGCGTTCCCTATTCGCCTCGCGTCCCTGAAGAACTTGTGCGGGGAGTCGACACACCGGAACTGATCACCGACGTTCCCCGCTTGTCTCTTGAGCCTGGTCCTTCCCGCATCCAACTGAAGAGCGGCGATCTCGCGTTTCCAGGTTTTGGATGGTTCGAATCGCGGTCACGTCGTGGTTGGTTTGTGTTGGCGGCCAACCCTGCAGAGGCAGCCGATTGGCTGTGGGAAATCGAGGAATCGGATGATCGCCGCCGCGCGGTTTTTCGGCTCGCCAGCCCCGGCATTCGCCAGAGTCCGGTGTACCGGCTGCCGATGATGTGCGCCGATTCACCGGATTGCGCAGTTCCGTGGCGGGAGGGGGAATCGCGCACCCTGCGGCTCCAGGTGTTCGAATGGCATTGCGATGACCTAGCGCAATTTTTCGGCCGCGTCGCGGCGTGCCGCGCCAGCCTTTCCGGCGATGGGACCGTCCCGGCCGTTTTGCCATTTAGCGCCGCCTTCCGGCTCATTGAGGAACACTACAACCGGGACTGTTGGCGTGAGGCCTTCGGTTTTTACGCGACGGATTGCAATCCCGGATCGCATTACGCGTTCCAGACCGGCTGGTGCGGGGGCATGATCGCGACCCTGCCGCTCTGGATGATGGGGTTGCCCGAGACGGCGGCCCGCGCGCGAAAAACCGTTGAGACCTTTTTTCGGAATGCGCCCCGGCCCTGCGGCCTTTTCTGGGGGAAGTGCACCCGCGAGGGCGTGTGGACCGCGGATTTTACACACGACAAAGCCCGGCCCTATACCCACTCCTGGACGCTCACCCGTCGACAGGCGGACGCGCTGTGGTATCTGCTGAAGCACCTCGAGTGGTTAGAGACGGAAGATCCCGCTTTTCGAGCGCCGCCAGACTGGGATCGCGCGCTGCGGGCGGCGACGGACGTATTCGTGCGCCTATGGCGGAAAAACCGGCAATTTGGCCAATTCCTTCATCAGGAGACCGGCGAGATCTTGGTCGGCGGCTCCACATCCGGCGCGCTGGTCCCGGCCGCGCTCGCCGCTGCCTGGCGCCGATTCCGTGAGGAGGAATACCTTCGCGTGGCACGCGAGTCTGGCAGGGCATTCGCGGATCATCTGCTGCGTGCCGGCTACACCAATGGCGGGCCGGGCGATGCGCTTCAAAATCCCGACAGCGAGTCGTGCGCCGCCCTCGTCGAGAGCTTCGCCGAGCTTCTCGCCGCAGATGGCGATCCTGCCTGGGTCGAGGCGGGCCGTTGTGCCGCCGCGCTGCTCTCGACGTGGGTGATGCCGTATGATTTCCCGTTTCCCGAGGGGACCGAATTCGCCCGCCTGAACATCCGCTCGAGGGGCAGTGTGTTTGCCAACACGCAGAACAAGCACTCCGCGCCGGGAATTTGCACCCACGCGGGCGTCGGTCTGCTGCATCTGTTTCGGGCCACCGGTGACGTCCGGTGGATGGACTTGTTGCGCGATATCGCGCGGTTCCTCCCGCAGGTGGTGTCCCGGCCGGGTTGCGAGATTCGCGCGAAAGACGGGCGCGTCCTGCCGTCCGGCTGGATCAATGAGCGCGTCAATACAAGTGACTGGGACGATAATATTGGGGGCGTGTTCCACGGTTCGACGTGGAGCGAGGTCGCACTGCTCCTGACGGTCGCCGAACTGCCAGGTGTCTATGCGCGGCCGGACATCGGGCGGGTGTGGTGCCTGGACCATGTCGAAGCCGAGATCGCCGGCGATTCGCTGATTCTCAAAAACCCGACCGGGCACGATGCCGAGGTCCGGGTGCTCGTGGAATCTCGTCCATCGAAGCTTCTGGCGCGGGCGGACCTCTGGCGTTTGCCCCGCACGCGAGTTCCCGCTGGCGGCGAGGCGCGCGTGCCGCTCAGCTAGATTCGAACTGATTAGAACGCGGGGCGCCTCCCTTTGTTCAGCTTTCCGGCCGGATACAGATCACGCACGGTTTGGGCACCGCGCCGAGCTGATTCGCCGGGAAATTGCTGCCGATCGGGACGATGCGTTTCTGAACAAATACTTTGCCGTCGCGCCCGGCAATATGCACCTCGCGCTCAACCTCCGGCGGCAGGCGGCCTGGCGCACCGCGAGTTCCATTGGCCTCGCCCGGGTGCTGGACGGCGATCAGCATGAACCCCTCCGGCGTGAAACACGGGCCGGTGAATTCGCAATCCATCGGGCCGGTGGCGAAACAGCGGGGGACGCCGGCCTCAGGGCCCGCGGTCGGAATCATGAACATGGCGTTATTTCCGAAAATGCCGGGAAATTTTTTCGAACCCGGCGCGGTTTTTCCCGACCGATTCACCGGAAAATTTTGGGCGCTGGTCGTGATGTCCGTGACCATCCATAAGTTTCCTTCCGGATCAAACGCCAGGTTGTCCGCGCATGCAAAACCACCGCCGCCATCGGCGCATTCGCCGGAGGACACAAATTTGCCCCACGTAAATGTTTCGGCCGCAGGACCGCCGTCGCCTTCCACGATCCGGTAGATCGCGCCATACTGCCGGGAATTGAGCCGCTTGGAATCCGGAAAGATGCGCGCGTCTGGCGAGCCGTCGTCGTCGCCCGTCGAATCTGTAAAGGCGATATAAACGCTTTGGTCGACAGGATGCACTTCGAGGTCTTCCGGCCGGGCGCACGGTGTGCCTCCGGCGGCATTCGCCATCAGGAAGGCGTCCAACAGTAACACCGCCTCGGCGGGAGCGGCGCGGGAAACCAGATCGCCCAGCGTGCATTCGGCCAGCGGCCGCCCGGTGAATCGTTCGATGGCCGTCCGCCAATCGTCGAGAGACAGATCCGCGCCCACGCGGATGCTCCCGCCCTCAGGGCGGCGGGGCAGGCTCACGACGCCGTCGGCGCAATCCTGCGGGTCTACCGGCGCCAAGGGCGTCTCGGGCCGGAGAGCGATCCAGCGGCCGGTGAAATCCTCGTTGAATTGTGCCACGTACAGCGTGCCGCGCTCGAACAGCGTCCGATTGGCGGGATCCCGCGGGTCTCGCACCGGTTCCGCGCTCACGAACTTCCATATGTGCCCGCCTCGCCGGTCGTCGCCCATGTAGGCGGCGAGCGGCCTGCCCGCCTCGACCCGAAGCGCCACGTTCTCATGGCGGAAACGCCCGAGCGCGGAGTGTTTCCAGAGGGCGCCGCTGCGCGGATCCACCTCGCAGACCCATCCGTAGCTGCGCGGGTCGGGCACCGGTGATAATCCGGTCGTCAGCCCGTAAAATTCGATCGGCAATGGCGAGTCGTCCTCGAGGCATTCGCCCCAGAACAAAGGGCAGTTTTCCATCAACGGTTGTCCAGACGGCGACACGGCTTCGGCGGTCTGATCCTGAAAGTTTTCCTCGCAACTCAGGGCCGTGCCCCAGGGAGTGACGCCCCCGGAACAATTTGCGAAGGTTCCAACCGGACTGACGCCGAGCGCGGCGACCGGCCCGGTCATTTCGAGGGGCGTAGAAGCATCGATGTTCACGCGGCCGGCCCCATGGATCCGCCGGTGATCCCGCGCGTCGGCAACGACGACATACCCTTGGTCCGGATCACGCCGCACGCGAAGGATCGAAATCCCGAGGTCCTCCATGGCCGCTTTGCACAGCCTGCGGATGGCGCGTGCCGTCTCGAGCCGATCCGGCGTGGCATTCGCGAGGTCGAAAACATCACGCGCCAGGTGCATGTCGCCCACCCGGCCGTCGCGGTGAAGCGCGACGCCAAACACCGCCTCATAGCCCTCCAACCAGGGCGTCGCCGAAATGTATTCGTGATTGACGAACAGCCAGTACTCGCCATCCGTTTCGGTCGGAAACAACGCGACAAAATCGGCGTTGTAACCGAAAACAACTTGCCGTTCGGGCTCGTCTTCAGGCCCGAACCGGTCGCCCCATTTTGCGATTACGTCGTACCGAAAGCCCCGCGGAACAACGACATCATCCACGATTTCAAATGCAGCAAGCCGTGCTGCATCGTCTTCGGCGCTTCCCAGGTCCCCGGGGAGCGGAATGGGGTAGGGCACGGGATTCCACGTGAGCCACCCGTTGCCCGCCGGCGCAGCTCGCACTCTGAATAAAGGCCCCAGGCCCGGACCCAACGCGGTTGCTACAGCGCCGGCGCCAACGTATTTCAGAAACTGACGGCGGGTCAGATCTGACATTGCCATAATTTACACCTCAGGCTTGCAAGCGCCGTGTTTGCGATCGGTTAGAATTGCGCGCTCTCACGAGGGGCCCTCATAAAAAAATCGGCCCAGCCCCATCGTGAACGCGATCTGGCCGTAGAGCGCATGTTCGATCCAGACCAGCGTCAGATTCCGGCTTCTTGAGTAGGTCAGCGCAAAAAAGACGCCTGCGATGGCGCTCAACACAAACGCGGGCCAGTTTTCGTACATCACATGCAGCCAGGCGAACAGCAGGGCGTTCGCTGCGATCATCAGCGTGGCTTTTCCGAAAAGCGGCCCGTATCGCCAGAAGAAAAAGCGCCGGTACAGAAACTCCTGCGGCCACGCCGACAGGAACGGATAGAGCGCCATCACAATCCCCCAAATCAAGGGGCGCTCCCGCGGGAATGCAAGCCACCACTCCGGAGCGAGCCAGAGGGTGACCGCGGCCATCACAGGAACCGCGGCAGCCATCCGAACCAGCGCGCCCTTCCAGCCGGACCACGAGGGTAGTGGGAGAGCGGGCCGCACGATCCAATAGACGGCGCCTGCATATAAAAAAGGAATCGCAAACAACAGAAACTTGGAAACGCCTTCGATGAAAATGGCCGCGCCGGGCCACAGCACAAATAGGAAAACGGCTTCGGCCCACAACCAGCGGGGCGAGGCGGTAGGGCTTCGATTCATTTGCACGCGCAAAAACTAGCACGCAACAACCGATTCGCAACGCGTCGGCTTTCCATCCTGAGGACAGACGGCTATAAACCCGGTCATGAAGCCGCCAGGTCGATTTGGAGGATTTGTGTGGGTGCTCGTCGGGCTACCCTTTATCGTCATGGGCTACTTCTTCCTGCAGACGGCGGGAAAGGTCGAAGAAAAATATCAGCGGTCCGCTGCCTGGCCTGTCGTCCGAGCCACTCTGCTCCACGTGGAGCTCCAGACAAATTTTTCAAAATCGGGGACGCCCATGTATCGTGTGGCCGCCCGATATTCGTACAGCGTCGACGATTCGGATTACGAAAGCGATCGGGTCTCGTGGGAAGAGGGGTGGGATAGCGACGAGTCCTGGCACCGGTCTACCTACGAACGATTTCGAACGGCGATGGAAGCCGGCGAGCCCGTGAACGCTTTCGTGAATCCAGACAACCCGTCCGAGTCGGTCCTGCTCGCAGAATCGCGGCTGCCGGTCCAGGCGATTATGTTTGGCGTGGGCGGGCTTTTTGCAGCCGTCGGTTTTGGACTGGTGATCGGGGGCGTGCGGTCCCTTTTCGGAGGAGGGGCCCTGCGGCGCCTGCGTCAACAGTTCCCGGATGAACCGTGGAAATGGCGGGAGGACTGGGCGGCCGGGTTCGCCCGCTGTGAAAGCCGCCAGCGCGCTTCCAGCTCGCTTCTGTTCGCTATTGTATGGACTGCCGTCACCTTCGTGGCCGTCCTTGCAGCGCTGTTCGGCGGTCGCCGAGTCGAATGGCCGGCCATCCTCATCCTGGTCGCGTTCGCTGTGGCCGGCGTTTGGATGCTGGCAACCGCCCTCCGCTCCTTGCGGATCGCCCGGCTGTATGGCGACGCCGATTTCGTCCTCGCAAAAGGGCCCGGCATTCTCGGTGGAGCCCTGAGCGGCGTCGTGCGCATCAAGCGCTACATCGAGCCGGAGGGTCCCGTCCACGTGGAGCTTCGATGCAGTCGATTCATTCGGCGGCGGAAAGCCGCGCGGCGCGTCACGGAATGGATGTTCGAGATGGATATCGATTCAAAAACGTTCACCCCAAACAAAGACGGACTGCTGATTCCTCTGCGCTTTCTCATTCCTTATGATCTTCCCCCTACCGGCGATCCGTTTGAATGGAGCTTGCGCGTATCGGTGAAGCAACGGGATTCGACCGTGGATTTGCACTTCACCGTTCCTGTTTTTCGAACGCCGGAAAGCAACCCGGATCTAACACTCGAGCGAGTAGCTGGCCAAATGTTTGAGTCGCAGGGATCCGCCCAACCATGAAACGGACTTGTTTCCTCGCCATGATTGTGCTGGCCGGCCTTGCCGCCTCGTCGAGAGCCGACTCGATCATGGCCCATCTCTTCGACTACCGCGCGGGTGGGCCGGGAATGGACCGACTCGCCGTGGCGCCCGGACCGAACTATGTCCTAGTGGCCGCCCCGTCAGCCCGCGAAATCCACCTCCTGCGTCCTGATTGGGATTCCTCCCGTTTCGAAAAAATCGATGCCTTTCCCCCAACGGATCCCACGGCAGCCATCCCCGTTCCCGGAAGGGCAGTCGCTGTGGCCGTCCACCCCTTTCATCCGCTGGCGATCGCCCTGAGTCGCCCCAACGACGCCGCATCTCGCGGGGAGGCTCTTTTTTTGGACCTACGCGAGCGGTCTCCCGGCCGCCTGTTGCGGTCTCAACTTGTGGGGTTCGCCCCAGCCCATGTTGCGATTACGCCGGATGGGGCGTGGGCCATCGTCGCAAACAGCGGAGCCGACAATCGCCGCACCGAGGGCTCCGTCGGCGTGTTTGATCTTAGAAACCTTGAGGGCTGGGAACAAAATCGCCTCCAGGAAATCCCGTATCGGGAATTATCCGGTCTTGCCTCGATGCTGGGACAGTCGCTTAGCCGACACGAACCGGAATTCGTCGCAGTCGACCCGCTGGGCCGGCTCGCCGCGGTCTCCGTCCCCACGGCCGATACTATCGTATGGATGAATTTCGATAAAAGCGGACCTCAGTGGGCCGGGATCTTGCGGCTGCCGAAAGGCAGCGGGCCTACTGGAATGGCGCTGGTAAACCTACCAGATAACTCGCTCTTGCTGGGCGTCGCCGAACAGAAGGCCCAGATGGTCAGCTTTTACCGTGTGACCCTCGCTGGAGGCATTCCGGCGGCGGAACGCGCCGCGAGGGTGGACATTCGGCCGCTGGTTCGGGAAAATCGGCCGCGCAAAGACCGGGACCCGCATACCTTGGCTTTGCTGCGCAGCGGCTCTCGCGTATGGGCCTGGGTCGCCTGCGCAAGGACGGACCGTATCGTCATGCTGGATGTGACTGACCCGTCAAAGCCGGCTCTTCTCGATCGATTGCTGGTGTCGGCGCCTCCAAACGACCTCGTTGTTTTTCAGACGCCAGCCGGTTTGCGGCTGCTCACCGCGAATTCGGACGGCAATGTGACCCTTGCCGGGGTCGTCGGCGGGGCGGACAATTAGCTCGGCGCAGTCCGATTCAAAAATTCGGCCCGCCTGCGATTGGATCGGCTTTCGAGTCTCGCCGCCTTGTCCTTGGGCGTGGTGCGCCGCCACTTCCATGAAGCGAAATTTACACAGCATGGAAGCCCTAAAAATTTTTTTTACAGGGAATGGAAATTGGCGAACGGTCCCTGAGTTAGAACCGCTGACATCTGGCCGCTAAACCGGGGAAAGAAAGATGCGGCGCGCCGCGCCCAGCCCCATTGTGGAGGTACCGCGACCCTCGACGTCCACGGTTACCGCATCGGCGGGCAAGTCGGCGCGCAGGATTCGCACGTGGGCCCCGGGCACAAGCCCGGCTCGCTCCGCGAATTGGAGAAACTCCGATTCCGCATCGCATACACGGTCGATGCGATAGCGCTGCCCCTCTACTGCGGACGCGAGTGAAAACGTATGTTCCGGCGCGACCTCGCCATCGGCAGTAGGGATGGGCGACCCATGCGGATCGCAGTCCGGAAACCCAAGAAGGGCATCGATGCGTTCGAGCACTTTTTCTGAAATCGCATGCTCGAGCGTTTCCGCCTCGGCATGAACCTCCGACCAATCCAACCCGAGGGTGCGCACGAGGAAAAGTTCCACCAACCGATGGCGGCGAAGGACATGCAAGGCGAGCCGCTCGCCTTGTGGCGTGAGTCGAACGCCGGCGCGCGGCTCGTATTCGACGAGTCCAGAGTCCGAGAGCGCCTTAATCATGGTCGTCACTGTGCCGGGCACCACGGCCATGACTTCCGCGAGCCGGCCCATGGGAACCAGCTCGCCCGGCGTCTTCTTTTGCTCGGTATAGAGCCGCTTTATGTAATCCTCTACGGTGCTGCTCGGCATCGCTCAGGTTTCACCGGTCGCGCTTTGAAAGTAGCATAAAAAAGTCCGATTGACATGAACAGCGCAACACGTATTTTGAATATTCAAAATCATAAATTTGAAAGTGCAAAATTTGCGGTCATTGTTTGGATCCCTTTTGTTTTTTCTTGCGGCAACGGTGGTTGCGTCGGAAGACGTTCCGCGGCTGCGAGTGGTGGCCACAGTGGGGATGGTCGCGGATCTCGTTCGGCAGATAGGGGGAGAGGACGTTGAAGTAACGCAACTGATCGGAAGCGGCATTGACCCGCACCTCTATCGGCCTACGCGGAGCGATATTGCCGCGCTGATGGCGGCGGAGGCTGTCTTCTACTGCGGCTTCAAATTGGAAGGCCGACTCGCCGATGTGCTGGAGCGAATGGCGCGCGACGGTCGGAACGTGATTGCCGTGGTCGAGACGCTGCTGCCGGAGCGGATGTTGGTTCACGAAGGGGTTCCGGATCCTCACGCGTGGATGGACGTGTCCTTATGGATGGAGGCGGCAGGGGTCGTCGAGCGTAGTCTGTCGAGGTTTGATCCAGCGCGGGCGCCAAGGTACGCGGAACGCGCAGCCGCCTATCATGAGCAGTTGAGAGAACTCGATGAATATGCACAGGAGGTGCTCTCCACAGTGCCGTCCTCGGCCCGTCTGCTGGTTACCGCGCACGATGCCTTCCATTACTTTGGGCGCGCATACGGATTCGAGGTGGTTGGCATACAAGGCGTGTCGACGGAATCCGAGGCAGGGTTGGAACGGATCGGAAAGCTGGTGGACACGTTGGTCGAGCGGCGCGTTCCGGCCGTGTTTGTAGAGACGAGCGTTTCCGATCGAAATGTTCTGGCCCTCATTGAAGGGGCGTCGGCCCGAGGGCACGCGGTTGCGCTCGGTCCGGCCCTATACTCCGATGCGATGGGGCCGGATGGAACCTACGAGGGGACGTACATCGGCATGATCGACCACAATGTTACATCGATTGCGCGCGCGCTGGGCGGAGCGCCGCCGCCGAGCGGTTTTCGCGGTTGGAAGGAGGGGCGCCCTTGATCGGGCCCTGGAGACGAGCTTCGGCTCCGGCCGGGCCGGAACATTCTCGTGATGCGGCGGTTTGCATCCATGATCTGACCGTGGCGTACCACCGAAAACCGGTGCTCTGGGATGTGGATCTCGATATTCCGCCGCAAAAAATGGTTGCGATTGTCGGACCCAACGGCGCGGGCAAGAGCACCCTGATGAAGGCGATCCTCGAGCTCGTGCCAGTCGCCTCGGGTGAAATCCGGATTTTCGGCCGACCGCTGGCTGAGCAGCGGGGGATCATTGGGTACGTGCCCCAGCGTGAAACGGTCGATTGGGACTTTCCCGTGAGCGCGCTCGACGTGGTGGCGATGGGCCTCTATCGCGAGATCGGTTGGTTTCGGAGGGTCCGGAAAATCCACCGCGACCGCGCGATGGAGGCTTTGGCGCGAGTGGGGATGGAGGCCTTTGCGAAACGGCATATCAGCCGACTTTCTGGCGGGCAGCAACAGCGGGTGTTTCTGGCTCGCGCCCTCGTTCAGGACGCCCGGATTTATTTCATGGACGAGCCGATGGCGGGCGTCGACGCCGCCACCGAGGAAATGGTGTTTCGCCTGATGCGCGATTTGCGGGATGCGGGCAGGACGTTGGTCGTAGTGCATCATGACCTGCAGACGGTTCAGGAGTATTTCGATGAGGTGATCCTCTTGAACACTCGGGTGGTCGCGGCCGGGCCGGTCAGCGACGTGCTGACGCGCGAGAACCTGCACAGCACATATGGCGGGCGGCTGACGCTGCTGGAAGAGGCGGCACAGGCGGTCGCGAGATCGGCAGAACGTGAACCATGAATCAAGCCACAGCCCATTTCAGGTGGAGCCTCCGACGAGCGACGGGCGTGGTGGTTCTCTTCGCGGCGGCAGCGGGTTGCCTCGCATTTGCCGTTTGCGGGGCGGCGTTCGGCGCGCCTGCGATCTTGGGCGATGCCGGGAATGAACCTGGTCGCCTGTTGACTTATAACGTTCGCGTGGTGACGGCGGGCGTCGCGGCCCTCGGCGCCGCGTGCGGGACGGTGGGCGCTTTCCTTGTCTTGCGGCGCAAGGCGCTTTTGGGTGATGCGCTCAGCCACGCCACCTTGCCGGGAATCGCCGGGGCGTTTCTGTTGGGAACGGCGATGGGTTGGGGCGGAAAGAGCGCGCCGCTGTTGACTGCCGGGGCGGCGCTCGCGGCTTTGGCGGGGGCAGGTCTTATTCAGAGCATACGGCGGCTGACGCCGCTTTCGGATGATGCGGCGCTGGCGATCGTCCTCAGTGTGTTTTTCGGGTTGGGCGTGTCGATGTTGGGACTGATCCAGCAGATGGACGGAGCCTCCGCAGCAGGTTTGGAGTCGTACATTCTGGGACGGGCGGCGGCGATGCGGGCGGCTGATGGTTGGCGGATCGCCGCGACGGCGGCCGCGATCGCAGGGGTCGTTGCCCTCGTGTTCAAGGAGCTGCGGGCCCTTTGCTTCGACCCCAATTTCGCGCACGTCCAAGGGTGGCCGGTGCGCCTGTTGGACGCTCTGCTCATGACGGCGGCTGCCGCGGTTACTATTGTCGGATTGCAGGCGGTAGGGCTGATTCTGGTGGTGGCGCTCCTCGTCATTCCGGCCGCGGCGGCGCGATGTTGGAGCGATTCTCTTGCGCCGATGGTATGGATTTCCGCGGGATTTGGCGCCGTTTCCGGCGCGGCGGGGGCGCTGTGGAGTGCGGTTGCCCCCGATTGGCCGACGGGCGCAGTTGTTGTTCTCGCGGCGGCCGCCATTTTTTTTGCGAGTCTGGTTTGTGGCGCCTCGCGCGGGCTTCTGGTCCGCGCCCTGCAACAGATGCGCTTCGAGCGACGGATTTGGCAGGAACACGCGCTTCGCACGCTGTGGGAGGCGGAAGAGCATGCAGGCGGCGCGGTGCGCATGGCCGTCTCGGACTTTCGAGAGATTCGCGGCGGATCGAGCCGCCGGATTCGTTCAGTTCTGGAGCGGCTCGGCCGGGAGGGGGCGGTCGAGCGTATTGGAGATCGATGGGGGTTGACGCCGGCGGGCCGGCGCTCGGCAGAGCGGGTCGTGCGCCTGCACCGCCTCTGGGAATATTTTTTAGTGCGCCACGCGTCCGTCGCCCCTGACCATGCCGACCGCACAGCCGATGAACTGGAGCATCTCCTGTCGCCCGACATGGCAAGTGAGCTCGAGCATGCTCTGGAGAACCGGCAACACGGCGCAACGCCGCCAAGCCCCCATCCCTTGAAACCGGGCGCGAGACAGGAATGACGCCCTGGCAATCCATCGACTTTTGGATGGCGTCGACTGCCACGCTGACGGCGATTTCGTGCGCCATGGTTGGTTCGCTGCTGCTCGTCCGGCGAATGGCGATGCTGGGGGACGCTATTACACATGCCGCCCTCCCGGGCCTTGCGGTGGCGTTCCTTATAACGGGCAGCCGGGACACCTTCCCGATGTTGCTAGGCGCGGTCCTCGCCGCCCTGGCGACGTCAGTTCTCGCCCGATGGATTTCGGCTGTCGGTCGGGTCGAGGAACATGCGTCGCTGGGGATCGTTTTTACGACGTTGTTCGCGTTCGGACTCGTTCTGATGGTCCGGGTGGCCGATCGCGTCGATCTGGATCCCTCCTGCGTTTTGTATGGCGCGCTGGAATTGACGCCGCTCGAGACGGTGAAGGTCGGCGGAGTTGCCGTGCCTCGTGCCTTTTTGGTCAACGCCGGCGCCGCGGTGATGGTCGCGGGCGTCTGTGCGCTGTTGCACAAGGAATTTCTAATCAGCGCGTTTGACCCGACCACCGCGGCGATTCAAGGGTTCCGCCCGCGTGTCATGGATCAGGTCGTGGCGGCCCTTGGAGCCTTGGTTGCGGTTGCCGGTTTCGAGACGGTGGGCAGCATCCTGGTTGTTGCCCTGTTGGTCGTGCCCGCGGCAACCGCCCGGCTTATCACCTCGCGTTTTGGGCCCATGATGGGCCTCAGCGTGTTGCTCGCGGCGGCCTCGGTATGGCTGGGGCATCTGGGTGCGCTGGAGCTGCCCAAACTCGCGGGCTTTCGCGACACCAACTCGGCCGGGATGGCTGCCGTCGCCGCCGGCCTCCTGTTTGGTCTGGCTCTGTTCTTTTCGCCAGAGTATGGGCTGGTGGTCCGATCAGTGCGCGCGGCACGCCTGAGATATCGGATCGGCTTGGAGGACGCGCTGGCATCGCTGTACCGGCGAGAAGAGCGGGGTGCGCATGCTGCGCAAGCACCTTCCGCATTTTGGCTGGGTCGGCTGCGCCGGCGAGGGTGGATTTCGCAGGATGCCCGCGGTTGGCGTTTGACGGAAGAAGGGTTGATTCAGGCGCGGGCGCTGATTCGTTCGCACCGATTGTGGGAGACCTTCCTCGTGAACCGCGCGAAGGTTCCAACGGACCAGGCGCACATTGCTTCGGAACGGTTGGAACATGTGACGCCGCCTGGGCTTCGCGAATCGCTTGACCGTGACCTATCTCATCCCTCGCGTGATCCGCAGGGGCGGGAAATTCCCCGCGATCATCTTCACGGTTGAATCGGCCGGCCGAAACGTGTATTTAGCGCCCTCTTCAACGCGATTCGAGGAACGCACCATGCCGGTCAAACACATACGGAACAAGCACCTTCGACGGAAGCGCAAGAGCGAGGGCGAAAAGCGGCGCCGTCGCAAAGTGCACATCAAGCGCGTCGTCGCGCTTGGCGTGCCGCCGGAACAAGCAGCCAAGATGGATTCAAAAGCGTTGCGCACCCTGCTGCGCCATCCGAAGAAGACGGCGAAGCGTTTTGCCCCGAAATCCGCCTAATTCAGGGCGGCCGGCATGGCGGTCCGATTTCGACACCGCCTCGAGTACGCATTTTTCCGGTCATTCGAGGCCGTCCTAAACGCCCTGCCCCTGTGGGCAGCATATGCCGCGGCGGCCGCTGTGGCCGCGATCGCCTACAGGCTCTTCCCCGCTCGGCCACGCGAAGCCCGGCGCCGGATCGCGCAGGTCTTTCCGGAAAAATCGCCCCGCGAAATCGACCGGATCGCGCGCCTCAGTTTACGAAATTTGTTTTTCAACGCCGTCGAACTGGCCCGGGCACCGACGCTGGATGCCCGCTGGATTGAACGGCACGTCGACTACCAATCGTTCGTGCAAACGGTCCAGCCTCATTTGACGCCGGGGCGGGGCGCCATTTTCGTCATTCCTCATATGGGAAATTGGGATCTGACGGGAATCGTCGGAGCCCGCCGATTCCGCTTCCCGATGTTTTTCATCGTAGGACGGCAACGGAATCCGCTCACGGACGCGAGACTTCATAGACTTCGAAGCGCTACCGGCCTCGAGTTCCTGTATCGGGAAGACGACAATGTCAGGACGATTCTGCGGAATCTGAAGCAGGGCAAGATTTTTGGCGTGGTGCCCGATGTCCGCATGCCGATGCCGGGCATTCCGGTCACCCTCTTCGGATTCCCGGCGGACCTGCCGGCGGGACCGGCAGTCTTCGCTCGGCGCGCGAATGTTCCGATCATCATTGGATACGCCCGGCGCGTCGGCTGGTCCCGGCATGTCTGGCATTTCGAACCGCCCATTTTCCCCGACGAAGAACGGCCCGCCGATGACGAGGCAAAAGCGCTGACCCAGAGAATGGCGGATGTGTTCACCCGCGCCGTTCAGGCGCATCCGGACCAGTATTTCTGGTATAATCGGCGTTGGGTCTTGGAACCGCGCGAAGGCTAGCGAAGCGGAGGGTAAACACTCCGCACGTGAGAGAGGCGTTCCCCTGGAGGACTGTTCACATCGGGTTCGGCCTTCGGGCTTTGGAGTGCCGCTCCTTCTGATTCCCGGAATCCGCGGCTATTTTCGCAAATTGCGAATCCTGTATTCCAAGAGCGCATCCCACCACGCCCCAGGAAGCATGGTGCGAAGCAGAGGGCCTATCTTTGCGGGAACAGTGATGGTATAGCGGCGACGTGGACAGCGCGATTCGAGTGCCTTCAAGATGGCTTTTGCGACGGACTCAGGCTTCATCGCAAATCGTCGATCCGCCTCGACCAGCAGAGCATATCTCTCAAGGTCGAATCGCGGGGAGCCGGGGAGCATGGATTCGGCAGCGGTCCGAGCATTTCGATGAAACGCCGTTTCGATGGGGCCGGGCTCGATGAGGATCACGCCGACGCCCGTGTTCCGGAGCTCAATGCGTTGGGCGTCGGCGAGCGCTTCGACTGCGTGTTTAGTTGCGCAATACGCGCCCATCAGCGGTATTGCGAGCCGCCCCAACACCGAGCTCACGTGAACGATTCGCCCCGCACCGGCCTTAATCATCGCGGGCAAAATCCGATTGGTCAGGTCCTGCAGCCCGAAGACATTCACTTCAAACTGCCGGCGCAACGCCTCCCGCGAGACGTCCTCGAGCGCGCCAGGCTGCCCGTACCCCGCGTTGTTGACCAGCGCGCCAATCCGGCCATTCGTACGGTTCAACGCCGTTTTCGCCCCTTCAGCCACAGAACGGTCGTCGGCAAGATCGAGCGGAAACGACTCGAAACCCTCGGAGGCCAATGAATCGACATCTTTCAATTGGCGCGCGGTTGCGAGGACGCGCCACCCATGGTCACGGAGCAGCCGCGCCGTGGCACGGCCGATCCCGGTGGAGCAGCCGGTGATTAAGACGGTTTTGTGTTCAACGGCGGGCAAACGCATGCCTCATCAGTAGGGAAGACCTCGCTCCAAGTCAAATGGCAGCGGGTCAGACTCTGCAAAATTGTTGCGGCAACCGCGGCGAAGACCCTTCGGAGGCGCGTGAAATTTATCCTTACATCGCGTTGTGGTATATTTTGGCCGTGAATGCGATGAAATGGTGGTTGATCGTTCTGGCGGCACTTCTCGCGGTGGGCTGTTCCACCGTCGACCCGGTGACAGGCCAGCAGGTTAACAACCTCTACACGATTGAAGATGACATCCAATTGGGGCGCCAGGTCCTCGGCGACATCATCAAAAAGATGCGGGAGGAAAACGTACCCATCAATGCCGACCGTGAAAAAGTGGCCAAGCTTCAAGAAATGGTCCGGCGAATTACCGCCGTCTCCCACATGCCGGATCTACCCTACGAGATTTATTTGTTCGAGACCAACATTGTGAACGCCTTCGCAGCGCCAGGCGGGCAAATGGGTGTGTTTTCGGGTTTGTATCATCCGGAGCAGGGACTGGTTCGGGACGACGATGAATTGGCGGCTGTCATCGCGCACGAAGTTGCTCATGTAACATGCCGGCATGTCACTGAAGCGCTGACCCGCGAGCTGCCGGTCCGCCTGGCGCTTCTGGGCGGAATGATTTACGCGGAAGTCAAAGGCAAAGAGGAACTCGCCGCTGGCCTTGCAGTCGGATTTCTCGTCTATGAAGGGTTGATACTTCCCAAGTATTCCCGCGAAAATGAATTCGAGGCGGATCGGGTCGGAACCATGTACATGGCAAAAGCTGGATATGATCCGCGGGCGGCCGTGCGGATTTGGGAGCGCGCCGCAGCCCGGTCGAAAGACCCGAAACTGTTTGCGTTCCTGTCTTCCCATCCCACCGACAGCCAACGCGCGGAAGCGCTGAAGAAGATTTTGCCGGAAGCGATCGCGGAATATGAGCGCGCCCGCGCAGCCGGTCGTCCCCAGTGATGCGGCAGCTGACGGTCACGGGCTGAGTTTTAGAAGGCGATACCAGGCCGACGGCGCGTCGATAGAATTCGTGACCGCCAAATCTCCGCCGTTTCCATAAATCGGCGGGCCCTGATTCGTCCAGACGTCGAACGGGGAGATCGCGCGCTGAAGCTGATACTGCACGCCGGTATCGGTCAACCACCGCAAGGCAACTCCGGTCTCTTCCAAGGTCGCAGTGACAAACTTTACAGGAGCCGTCGACAGAATCGAAACCGACCAGTTGTCGATAGCGAATTGGGAAAAGTTCGAGGGAGCTGTCGTCGAGGTGAAGGTGAAGAACCCGAATTGGATGGGTGGCGCTGTTTCGGAAAAATCCGGTTTCACAAAGCAATTCCCGATTTTGCAAAACGAGGACCACGTCAGACCCGTGTGGACACGCAGCTCCCAAGTATTCGTTTGGAAAATCGTATTTGTCAGATTGACCGTGAAGACGTTGCCGCTTTGGACCAGCAGCGGGCGAAAGAGTATGCCCCCGGCCGAACCTAATTGATAGGCCCGAACGTCATACGAAAACGAAATCGTGGTGATCGGGCCGCGGACCGCGGGGTCGTACACCGCCCAGGCACAGAGGTGCGCAAAACCCAGTTGGTTCTGTGAGTGCGCATGCTCCATCGTCCGGCAGGCCCCCGGATTGCCGGCGGAGCCGGCCTGATAAACCGTGCAGGTGCCCGTCTGCCCCGCCGTGGTGTCGATGACCTTGATGGCAATCCATTCCGCGGGATTGAATTCCCCGTCGGAATAACTTGTTTGGAGGGCGTCGGCCGTTGGGCAGACAACGGCCATGAGCCCCCAAAAGATCGCTGAGCGGCAGATCGCCAGTCGCATGGAATTCACCGCGGTTTTTCGAGTGTACACGAAATAGGGTCTGGCGGAAAGCGGCGGGGAGGGGCGTTAGGAGGCAGGTTTCGTCACCTGCATCAGCAGTTCGTAAGGGTAGATCGAGGACGAATGGCCGTCGCTCCACGTGATGGCGACGGCATAATTGCCCATCGGCGTGATGCTCCGAGGATGGATGGATTCCGGAATGCTTGCGGGATCAAGCAGCGGCTTTCCCGAGAACTCCTCCACGCAGTGGGCGCAACGACATGCGCGCCGAAGTTCGGCGGGCGTGCAAACTCGTTGCTCGCCGTTCGGCAGGGTCAACACGATCCCGCGATCCGCCGAAAAAGAAACTCTAGGCCTCGCAAAACCGGAATGGGCTAGTTTTTCAATTTCGCGCACCACCGCCGATGCGATTTCACGGTAACGACGCGAGCTGGGACCCTCGGGATCGGCCAACACCACGGGTGTCCCTGCGTCGCTCAAGCGCGAAATTTCCGGATCGATCGGCATCTCGAATGAATTCCGGATGCCGAACTGCTCGACCAGTTTTCGCCTCGCACCCTGTCCGAACAGGTAATAGGTCTTTCCATTGTCTGGACATACGAAATAGCTCATGTTTTCGACCACGGCGACGGTGGGAACTTTCAGCTTGTCGAACATCTGGATCCCTTTGACCACATCGACAAAGCTAAGTTGTTGTGGTGTTGTTACAATCACGGCCGCAGTG
The DNA here is from genome assembly GCA_025054615.1 of Kiritimatiellia bacterium. Lineage (NCBI taxonomy): Bacteria > Pseudomonadati > Kiritimatiellota > Kiritimatiellia > Kiritimatiellia bacterium. Next base: position 3,409 of record JANWZO010000006.1, on the reverse strand, counting down.
ATTGGAATGATCTGGGTTAGAGTTAACTGAACATCACCGGTTCCCGGGGGCATGTCGATCACAAGATAATCCAGCTCGCCCCAATCCGTGCCAGTAAGAAGCTGGTTGATCACCTGAGTGACCATCGGCCCTCTCATAATGGCCGCCCCTCCGCCGGAGGCCGATGGAACGAATCCAAACGACATCAGCCGGACGCCCTCAAACTCCAGCGGCTGGATCAGGTCATTGCGCATAAACAATTCCCGTTCGACGGGCGAGACCAGGGTAGGCAGGCTCGGCCCGTATACATCCGCGTCGAAGAGACCCGTCTTCGCGCCGAGTTGGTGAAGGCAGTAGGCCAGATTGACGGCCGTGGTCGATTTGCCGACGCCGCCCTTGCAACTCGAAACCGCAATAATGTGCCACACGCGCTCGAGGCCCCTCGAGCGCGCAAGCAGCGGATTCGACTCGCCCGTTCGGCTTCGGGCGCTTAGGGAAACCGAAACGGACGTCACCCAGGGCAGCCGACGGACCGCATCCTCACACTGTTGCCGGAACTGCTCCTTGATGGGGCAGGCTGGTGTCGTCAATTCCAGCGTAAATGAGACATGCCCCGACCCGTCGATGGCAAGATTCTTGATGAACCCGAGCGATACGATATCCTGCCCCAGATCGGGATCAACGATATGCCGGAGGCTGTCGAGCACTTCAGTTTGGCGGTCCATGGATCGTCCTTTTGGCAGGACAACATAATCTCGCATGTTTCGGGCGCAAGCCTGCGGATGGAGGCGCATCATGTCGGTGGAAGTGATGGTTGAGTACGAAGGCAACCTCCGTTGCCGGGCCTTTCACGGCCCCTCGGGCACGAGGATTGAGACAGATGCTCCGGTTGACAATTTCGGCAAGGGCGAGCGTTTTTCGCCCACGGATCTTGTGGCGACGGCGCTGGCCTCATGCATCGTCACGACGATAGGCATTTTGGCTCAGCGTAAAGGATGGGACGTCTCGGGGATGCGCGCGAAGGTCGTGAAGGAAATGAGCCGGGAGGGGCCTCGCCGGATAGCGCGACTTCCGGTTGAATTGTGGATACCGGCTTCGCTGCCGCCCGAGGCCCGCCAGCAAATCGAACACGCGGCGAGGGCGTGTCCGGTCCACAAAAGCATCCATCCGGAAATCGAGGCGCCGGTCACGATCCACTGGCCCCCGTCCGCCGCCTAAAGGCGCGGATTGCCATTAATTCCACCGCGTCGCAATTTTTGCTTGCGGCGCCGCGCTCTTTGAATACGCTGCAGACGTCGCGCGACGTCTCGCGCGTTGCCTGACCATGGGAAAGGAGGTCATCGTCACCTCATGAATTTCTGGCAACGCAAACTTCTCGCCTTTCTCCACGACCCCCCGCACAAGGCTTTGGATATTCAGGGCCACGAGGAACAAGCGAAAGAATTTATCCGCCGGGCTGGTTTTGATCCCGAGGAAGCTCTCCAAGAATTTCAACGATACGCGGATTATTGGGCCGCAGCAGCTGATCGTTATCCGTTGTTCGACTCTTCGTTGAGGTCCGAATTTGGCGGCGAAGAACGCCCTTTCCTTCATCCAATGGGCGGTTCAGAGTTGCCGCTGAAGCAATTCCCAAACGCTGCGCTCCTCGCGGAGTGGTTGCAAGTCACTCAGCCGGTTTGGGACAGAATGTTGGACAATATTTCTGAAGAAGACCGCGATCGGGTCCGTTTCTTTCTTCACTGGCGTCGCTGGCCCGTGGAAGTCTGTCGAGATCCGGAAAACAAAATGGAGCACCGCTGGCGATCAGCCTATCAGGTCGCCGATACGCGGATGCCGGACCATCCGATTTGGCTGCACAATAGTATTACGTCCGCCCTGCAGGGTTGCGATGGGAAGCCCGCCTTCCTGATTTTTCAACTCGGCCCTGTGCAGGAATTCATTGCCCAGGCCCGTTCCACGCGCGATCTCTGGAGCGGCAGCTACCTGCTTTCCTGGCTCATGGCCCATGCCATCAAAGCCGTTACCGATGTCTGCGGCCCTGACGCCGTCATTTACCCATTCCTTCGCGCCCAGCCGCTATTCGACCTGCTTCACCGCGACGAGATTTATGACAAGATTCCTCTCAAAGACGTTACGCATCAAACAATCTGGGACCGGCTTAAACTGCACGAAAACGAAATATTAGTCCCGAACTTGCCGAATAAGTTTCTCGCCGTTGTCCCTGCGTCGAACGCGGAACATTTAGCGGAGAAGGCAGAGAAAGCGGCTCGAAATGAGTTGGAGAACATCGCGAATGTTTGTTGGGATTGGCTCGATCGGCGCCACCCGTTGAAGTCGAATTGGAAAGAGCGATTCTTCGGTCAGGTCAGATCGTTTCTGCAAATTACCTGGCAGACGTTGGCGTGGAATCAATCGCCGCCGCCCGAGTACATCAAAAAGATTTTCGGCTGCGACGTCAGCAAATTTAAGCTGACGCCCAATCCTGGCCACTGGTGGTCATACTACTACCAGGAACTCGACCGGCTCCATGCTGGGCGCCGAAACACTCGCGACTTTCAACCTTGGATGCTTGACGACGATAAGAAGCAGGGCGCATCGAAGGATATGTTGTCCGGTAAGGAGGAAATCGTTTTCGATATGGACTGGTGGATCAATAAACCGGACGATGAACGATTTCTTTCGCTCTTCCGGACCGAGGATCGCCTGGGCGCGATCAACGTTATCAAGCGTGTATGGCATGAAGCGTATCTGCGCGATGTCTGGCATCTGAAACCCGAAAAGACCTTAAGATTCCAGTCCGTTCCCGATATCGCCGCTGCGGAGTGGCTCAATCACATCCGCAGGGAAGCAGTCCGTGCCTTGGCCGAGTCGCGGCAAGAATTTGATCGGATCTACGGCCTATGTGAGGCGATGCAGAGACATGCCGGAGAGTATCGTGTCCGAATCAGCAAACAACCTCTATCCGAAAGGAATCTAGATACTTGGCTGCGAGAAACCGCGCCGGATGCGTTCATGGCGGACTCGTGGGAGCGAAAAGAAAGAATCCCCGAGGGTAAAATCGTTACTAAGCGTTGTGATAATGTAATTGCGGAACTCCGAAAACTTTATGAGGATAAGAAATTCGGCCCTCCGCCATCCTACGTAGCGATTATCGCGCTGGATGGCGACAGCATGGGCAAGTGGATCAGCGGTGAGTTGACCCCGCCTCTACTCGAGCAATTCTCAAAAGAAGCGAAGGATGCCCTAGCGGCGCAAGTAGAGGAGGGAACCAAACGAACCCTCTCTCCTTCTTATCATTTGCAGTTCAGCGAGGCTCTCGCGAATTTCGCGCTCTATTTGGTTCGTCCCATTGTAGAGTACTTCCTTGGGCAGGTTATTTACGCAGGCGGCGACGATGTCCTCGCCATGGTTCCGGCGTCGAAAGGACTTG